>JBAZID010000003.1:0-57500 GCA_041651995.1 Sulfuricella sp.
TTTTTGTATGGGCTAGTGCTACTCTGCGCCCATGGCAAAAACTTGCTTTGATTGGGATCCCGATAAGGGCGCCGAGAATCAGGGAAAACACGGAGTCTCTTTCTCCCGCGCCCAATACGCCTTTGCGCCTGATCCAACAAGCGCGGGGAAGCCGACAAGACGGTAGCATCGGACGTTTTAGGCGGTCCTAAAAAACCTGAACAGAATGATTTTAAATGATTTTATTCGTCGTGGGCGGGCCATATCGCCTGGTTTGACGCTTTGTAAAGCATCTTTTTGGGTGGCTACTTAATGTTAGAATTTTTCGACAATAACTGATTACATCAAGGCTTCCTCATATGAACGCTGATAATTTCGCACTTCAAAGCTATCTCAACAGAATTGGCTTTCGCTACGAGGCAAAGGCGGATATTGCCACCGTAACTGAAATGATGAGATGCCAGTTGTTCACGGTGCCATTCGAGAATCTTGATGTTCAGGCAGGCAAAGTCGTTTCATTGGTTCCAGAGGAAATCGTTGAAAAAATCCTCTACCGCAATCGTGGCGGGTACTGTTACGAGGTCAACGGTCTCTTTGCCATGGCACTTCAGGCGCTTGGCATCCCTTACCAGTTCGTGGCAGCTCGGCCTATGTTCTATCCGGTCAAAAGACCGAAAACGCATATGGCAATTGTGCTGAGAGTGAATGGCGAGGAATGGTTGTGTGATTTGGGCTTTGGCAGTTATGGCATCAGAGCACCCATGCGGCTGAATTTGATTGATGTTGAAGTAAAACAAGATTTTGATACATTCTTGCTGAGCAAGGCAAATGACCGCGAGTATTTGTTGAAAGCGCTTGTTGACGGCGAATGGGCAAATCAGTATGCGTTCGATCTATCTCCACAAGATTGGATTGATTTTGTGCCAGCCAATTACCTCAATTCAACGCACCCGGATGCGGTTTTTGTGCAAAAGCTACTAATTGTCTTGCACGACCGGACTGGAAGAAAAATTCTCTTCGGCGATATGCTAAAAACTGTAGCAAATGGGAGAGTGGAAAATCAAACCATCGCCCCAGAAGATCGCGCGTCCATCTTGTCCAACAAGTTCGGGCTTATGCTAAATGTCTGAAGTTACGCAACGCACCATAAGTTCAACATGGCGCTCAACCTCGCTCCCTTTGGTCGCTGGACGCTGCGCGATAAAGCCGCGCAGTGCCCCCCCCTGAACTCAGACGTTATGCGTCTCACAATCACTGAACCTATGCGCCTCTTCCTCCTTATTTTGTCGCTTGCTTTTGCCATGCCAGGTTGCACCACGCTTGAGCGCACGGCGCACATGTACAGCAGCGAAGCGCCTCCGCCGCTGACGTTCCAATACAAGAACGGGGGCTCCAGCGTCTATTACGCATTCTCCGTCGGAGATGCGCCACAGCCGGATACCGCAGTCTTTTTCTACGGCGGAACAGGCTGCCCCAGCTGGAAATCCGTCATGCCTGGTTACGTTAGCGGCTTTACGGTCGCCGCCCGTGTTTTCGTTCTCAACAAACGATTTGTGCCTGACCGTTCCACCGGCCTATTTGACTGCGGCCAAGAATTCCATCTCGCAAACAATCCTGATCGGTGGGTAGCCGACTATTCGGAATTCATCGCCGCGCAAATAAGCTCCATTACGCCCAAGCCCAGAAATGTCGTCTTGGTTGGCGTCTCGGAAGGGGCATTGCCCGCAGCCAAAATCGCCGGGCTACTCCCCGCAGTTACCCACCTTGCAATCATCGGCAGCGGCGGTTACCCAATGCGCAAATCGCTCGCCACACTCAAGCAGAGGGGTGCCGTTTGGTTCGATGTCGGCTCTGGCTGGGAGAAGATCGCCGCTGATCCTCGCAGCATCGAAAAGGATTGGTATGGCAACCCCTATCGCTGGTGGTCAGATGTCATGGACATTGAACCCCTCCCTGACTTTCTCAAGTTGAATATTCCCGTCGTTGTCGGCATTGGCGAGCAAGACGAAAGTGTGCCCGTTGAGTCTGCGCGTTTTCTGGCATCGCAATTCAAAAATGCCGGTAAGAGCAACCTCACTATCCACGTCTATCCGGGTGCGGATCACCGCTTGTACGGCAATGGCATTTCTCATCGCAGTGAGTTTTTTGCAGCGTTGAGCCGTCTGCTACAACCGACGCATAACGATTAAGGTTGGGTCGTGATCGCGAAGCGAGCCTCGATCCGAACCGGTTGCCGGACAAGCCCGCGTAGGATGGGTGGGGCATAGCGAAACCCATCAACCAATGACAAACCGGAAACTGGAACCGGTACCAGGCAGCAACACCATGGCGGACTCGGCGCTGGATCCATGGGGAAACGTGATGATGGATTTCGCCGTGCTCCACCCATCCTACGCGAGCTCTCAGCACGGCATGCGCTCGATTTCCGACGCCAGGACGTCGTTCATTTGCGGCTCTTGCCCCTGTTCGGACTATTGGTGTTTTCCTGCGGCTGAGCCTCGCTCCGGCACTGACTCACGTCCTGATGTTGCTGTATTGCCTGGCGCTCACACTCGGCCTGTTTTTGCTTGGCGGACTGCTGCTCGCTGTCGGCCTTGCGCTGACGTTGTTCCTGCTGCTGCGTCTCGACCTGGCGTTGACGCTCAACCTTCTGTTGCTCCGCAGCCTTCTGCTCGGTGTCGGCCTTGCGCTGACGCTGTTCTTGCTGCTGGGTCTCGACCTGGCGTTGACGTTCAACCTTCTGTTGCTCGGCGGCTTTCTGCTCGCTGTCGGCCTTGCGCTGACGTTGTTCCTGCTGCTGCGTCTCGACCTGGCGTTGACGCTCAACCTTCTGTTGCTCCGCGGCCTTCTGCTCGCTGTCGGCCTTGCGCTGACGTTGTTCCTGCTGCTGCGTCTCGACCTGGCGTTGACGTTCAACCTTCTGTTGCTCGGCGGCTTTCTGCTCGCTGTCTGCCTTGCGCTGACGTTGTTCCTGCTGCTGCGTCTCGACCTGGCGTTGACGCTCGGCCTGTTGTTGCTGCTCGGCGGCTTTCTGCTCGCTGTCGGCCTTGCGCTGACGTTGTTCCTGCTGCTGAGTCTCGACCTGGCGTTGACGCTCGGCCTGTTGTTGCTGCTCGGCGGCTTTCTGCTCGCTGTCGGCCTTGCGCTGACGTTGTTCCTGCTGCTGCGTCTCGACCTGGCGTTGACGCTCAACCTTCTGTTGCTCGGCGGCTTTCTGCTCCTGCTGTTGCGCATCGCCCTGACCTTTTGGCTCTTTGTCCCGACCGCGGTCGCCCGGACCAGGACCAAATTCCTTCGCGGGTTCGACTGAGCGATCCAGCGGTTGCAGCTTAGCGGGTGTGCCGGGCTTGTCGCCATCGCGGCGGGATCCTGCTGCCCGAGCATCTACTGCGCCGCGCTGTTCACCGGTCACGCGTACCTTCTGTGCGGTGTCGTCGGCGCGACCCGGTAAGGGTTTGACGGCGCTGGGCTCCGGTGCCCGTCCGGGATTTTTCTGCAACTGCTGTTCACGCGCGGCAAACGGACGCTCGCCGGGCGGTGGCGCATTGCGTACGAAAACCTGGCGCTTGAACGCTTCACGCTCTGGGCGCGCTCCGGCGTCCTTGCCCGTGCCGATCACGCTGCGCACGCTCGGTGCAATCGGAGCGACACGCGTGATCTCGCCGGTCGTGAACGCTTTGCGGTCGAGGCGGATCGCCGCCGGCCGCACCGGCTGCGCATTCACGAACACGCTGCTGGGGACCGCCGTGACGGCGCTTGCAACCGTACGATTGGCATAGCGCGTATGCTCGACATTGATCGTGCCACTGGAGTAGTTTTTATAGACGTTGGTGATGGTCGTGTTGTTGATCACCGTATTGGTCACATTGACCCGTTTGAAATAGTCGCGGCTGGCCTGATAAGACGGCACGTAGACTTCGCGCGGTCCAAGCGGAAACCAGCCGATCGGCGAACCCCCTCCGAGCGAGATCGACACGCTCCAGCCGCTGCCACCGACGAAGGCGACCAACGCGGGTGCGTAGACGGGGCGAACATTGCGCGGCCCTGGAACCCAGCCCCAGCGATTGGATATGTTCACCCAACGACCGTAGTGCGAGGGTGCGAAGCCCCAGGGCGCGTCGTCCACCCAGGTCCAGCCCCACGGTTCCTGCCAAACCCAATGACCGTCCCGGTAGGGCGCCCAATCAGCGTTGACCCGGCTGGGGAACCACACGGTGCCGTAGTTGCGCACCGGGCGCCAGCTACCATACTCATCCAGTTCGGCGTAGCCCACCACGTCGTCGTCGAGGTAGCGCAGAGATGCAGAGCGGTCCAGACGCTGGTCGCGTTCACGACTGTAGCGATCGAAAGCGTCCTCACGCGGCAGACCGTACATCTCGTAATCGCGTAAATCAGAGTCGTAGAAACGCACCGTATCGCCTGCTCGTAGCGGGAAGCTGGAGTTTTCGCCGTAGGCCTCGCCGGCACCTTCCCACACGACGATGGTGGTTACAGCGTTGCGCGGGTTGACGTCGATGCGATAGCGTCCAGCACGGTTGATGGTGAACGCCAGCGTAGGCGTAGCCACCTCAAATATCTGCCCGGGATACATGCGCCGCACGCGCAGGTTAAGCGTGCCCTCCGTCAATTGAAGCTGCGCGATACGATCGCTCAGGTTAAGGATCTCAACGCTGGTATTCGAGTCGAGCCGGATGGCTGCGCTGCCCACTTGAAACTCCGCACGGGCATCGCGATCGGTCCAGAGCCGATCGCCACGGATCAGTGGACGATTGCGCACCACGTCAAGCCACTCGTCCTCGCCCGCCGGCGAATAGCTCACCTCACCCTGGGCATGGCTCAGATGGGCCACACGACCTGGTGGATCAGCATAGGCTGCGCTTGCGGCCGAGGCTGTAAACAGCGAGAACAGCAGCACGCCCGTAAGGGCAAGAAAGCGCAATGGATTCAACATGGTGTGTTCCTTTTAGACCGGAAGGGTAAGTTTTAGGGAAGCGCTGAACAAGTCCAACGCCCCTCTCCCTTGATGGGGGAGGGCTGGCGAGAGGGGGTTAATCAGCACATCCTTAGGTTAATCCCGCTCACGGCGGTCACGACCTTGGCCTCTGCCCCTGTCATCAGCACCGCCTCTTCGCCTGATCTCTCTAGGGTAGTGACTCCTAGGGAGATCCATCCAGGGACCAGATCTCGAATTTGAGTAGCTCCAGCTGTCATTGTTGTAGTAATAGTGATAACCGCCATGATAGTAATACGGCTCTACGCCTAATTCCACAATCAGCGGCAGTGCTGGTGCCACAACCAATCCAGGGCCGTGGCGATCGGGTACCACTACGCACGCGGTGAGCAGAAGCGCCATAAGTGGCGCGAGAATTAACATTCTATACATTTTATTCTCCTGGTTAAGCGCCCTGAATACGATGCTCATCCCCGCTCTTGCTGATGGTTTGATCGCCCCCCTGCCAGAGAACGAACATCGAAAACGCTGGTTGCAAAGCTACACCAAGTGGATGGCCGGAATATTCACCGTCCCCTTCGAGGCGTGCCGGTATTGCGGCTGCGGGAATTGCAGGCAATATCATAAAAATACGCCGAATAACAGGCTCGTTCCGTTCGCCATCGCACATAGCGCAATATTCGATTCCGCACACCCACACCCACGGGGTCAGGGTGCACTTGACATGCCATAAATGGTATGTTGGTAATGCGGCATGTGGGAAATCGAAGAACACCGTCGCGCTGACAAACAGCTTTCTGGCGCTGTCCCTATTGAGGTTCTAAAACGTTACGAGAAATGGAAAGACATCGCCAGAGTCTCGTGGCCACCTGGTTTGCGAGCCATAAAGGGTTTTCACGATGAAGCCCTGTCCGGAGGTTTACCGTTACTCATTGTTCAGCTTTCCGCCATTTTCTTTTCATCTCCAATTGGTTTTGTCTTCGTATTGCTGCTATGGCTACCTGTATTGGTATCGCTCTACTGGCTTATAAAGCGCCTAACATCCCGCGCCAAGGGACGCGCCGAAAGCGGCGCGTCCCTGAGCTAGCACGCTTGTGGCATCCATATCTCCGTATGGCTTTTTGTATGGGCTAGTGCTACTCTGCGCCCATGGCAAAAACTTGCTTTGATTGGGATCCCGATAAGGGCGCCGAGAATCAGGGAAAACACGGAGTCTCTTTCTCCCGCGCCCAATACGCCTTTGCGGACCCGCAGCGCGTGATTGCCAAGGACGAGACTCACAGCCAGACCGAGGAGCGGTTCTATTGCTTTGGCGAAGTTGATGGCGGTGTGCTCACGGTGCGGTTCACTTACCGCGCTTCGGTTATTCGAATCATCGGCGCCGGTTATTGGCGCAAAGGAAAGGCGATCTATGAGCGCGAAAAAAAAGTCTCAGAGTAGGGAAATACCTGCAAAGCAGGCGTTAGCCGGAAATAAAATCAAATACACCGATGAACCTCTTGGCAAGGTTCAGGTGGTTCCCGACTTTCTCCCTTCGCCAGCCGAATTGGCATTTCGCGAAGAAGGCGTGAAAGTAACTCTGGCTCTGAGCAAGAAGAGTATCGAGTTCTTCAAATCGGAGGCTACAAAGCATCACACTCAGTACCAACGCATGATTCGGCGGCTTCTCGACGCTTATGTTGATGGCCAAACCCCAACCCGGCAGCGCGAGAAAACCGCGCAGCGCCGGTGACTTCTACGTTTGGTGCCTTAAGAACATGCGACTCTGGTCTCTTCATCCGAAATACCTTGATCCGCAAGGTCTTGTAGCGCTTTGGCGGGAAGCGCTCCTGGCGAAAGCTGTGCTGCGTGGAGAAACGCGCGGCTACCGCAGCCATCCGCAGCTCGAACGTTTCAAGAACCACGCAACGCCACTCGCTGCCATGTCTCTGTATCTACAAGCCATTTATGCGGAGGCGGTGGCGCGTGGGTATGCTTTTGACAAGAGCAAGATTCAGCTTGCAGCGGAGCCGGCAACGCTGGTGGTTACGTCCGGACAATTGGACTACGAGTGGGCCCACCTGATGAACAAATTGAAAGCACGCAACTCCGTGCTCTATCAGAAATGGCATGAAACGATAACGCCAGAGCCACACCCCATGTTTGAGGTGCGTGCAGGCCAGGTAGAGTCATGGGAGCGTCAATAAGCAAGCAAGCGCCCGCCCTTCGGGCTCAGGCGGCCGCTTATCTCCCCCATTGGGCAGCCACCAGGCGAGGTGTACGTTCATGAATGACTGGACACTTGAATCATTTCTGTTTTGGCTGGCGGTGGCCATTTTCGTGCCCGCCATCATTGTCCATTTCACCCTTGGGCAGAATGGCGGGCACCGTCTGTACGACAATAAAAATCTTTCTAAAGATGAAATCAGAAGCCTGCCCTTTGACATGCTTCGAAGAAGGACAATCCGGGAGATGAAAGGGTCTGCCGCTATTATTGCCGGGCTGGCCGTTGCCTTGGCGCTATATCCACTTGGCTGCCTGCTTGGTTTGCCAATCAACCTATTTGGCATCCCGGACGAGAAATTGATTTTTTACATAGCTGGCACGGTTGCGCTATTGATCATATTTGGCCCGTCCGTTTATCGAAAATGGCGCGACGAATGATGGTGTAACAGCCATTCCCACTGAGCAGTCTCCGGAGAAAGCAATGGAACCCAGAATCAGCCTGATTACGCTTGGCGTAGCCGACCTTGAGAGCGCCACCCGGTTCTACCAGGAGTGCCTGGGCCTGCCACGGCTCAAGACACCCCCATCCATCACTTTCTTCGAGCTTGGGCAAACCTGGCTGGCGCTGTGGCCGCGCGAGAATCTGGCGGCTGATGCGGGGCTCTCGCCGGAAGGGTCGGGGTTCCGGGGCTTTTCCCTGGCGCACAACGTACGCTCCCCGGCGGAAGTTGACGCCCTGCTTGCGCATGTCGCCAACCATGGCGCAAAAGTGGTCAAACCCGGGCAGCCTACCGGCTGGGGCGGCTACTCGGGCTATTTCACCGACCTCGACGGGTTTCTCTGGGAAGTAGCCCACAACCCGGATTTCCCCCATGTATAGCACCCAAAATCCCTAAGCCGGACCCATTCCATGCAGATCTGGGTCGATGCCGACGCCTGCCCCAACGTTATCAAGGAAATCCTGTTCCGCGCCGCGGAACGGGCGCAGGTTTCGCTCACGCTGGTTGCCAACCAGCTGATCCGCACGCCGCCTTCACGCCATATCCGGGCAATCCAGGTGCCGGCCGGTTTCGACGTGGCCGATGATCAGATCGTCCAGCAAATCGAGGCGGGGGATCTGGTCATCACTGCGGACATCCCGCTCGTAGCGGGAGTGATTGCGCGCGGAGGGCACGCGCTGAATCCGCGGGGCGAGTTCTATACCCCGGACAATATCCGCGAGCATCTGAGCATGCGCAATTTCATGGAACAGTTGCGAAACAGCGGGGTGGAAACCGGCGGCCCGGCCAGCTTCAGCCAGAGCGACCGGATGGCATTTGCCAGCCAGCTGGACAAATTCCTGGCGAAGCACGCCACCTAAGCCCGGTCATTGCGAGCACAGCGAAGCAATCCCGCTTTAAATCCAGATTGCTTCGCTGCGCTCGCAATGACATCAGCTGCGGTATTCGGCGTTGATCTTCACGTAGTCGTAGGAAAAATCGCAGGTCCATACCGTGGCGGCGGCGGCACCGCGCCCGAGCTGGACGCGCACGGTGATCTCCGGCGCCTTCATGATGCGCTGGCCGTCCTGTTCCTGGTAGCTTGATGCGCGTCCGCCGTTCTCCGCCACCAGCACGTCGCCCAGGTAGAGCCTGATTTTATCCACGTCCAGATCAGCAATGCCCGCGTAACCAATCGCGGCAAGAATCCGCCCCAGGTTCGGGTCTGAAGCGAAGAAGGCAGTTTTCACCAGCGGCGAATGGGCGATGGCGTAAGCCACCTGGCGGCATTCGGCTGCGCTGGCGCCGCCTTCCACGGCAATGGTCATGAACTTGGTCGCGCCCTCGCCGTCCCGCACGATGGCCTGGGCCAGCACCTGCGACACTTCGGCGACGGCATCGCGCAGGGCGGCGTATTCGGCGCTCGCGGCGTCAGTGATTTCCGGCGTGCCTGCCTCGCCGCTGGCGATGAGGATAAAGGAGTCGTTGGTGGAGGTGTCGCCGTCCACCGTGATGCAGTTGAATGACTGGTCGGCGGCATGTTTCACCAGCCCTTCCAGCAGCGTCTGGCTGACGGACGCGTCGGTGGCGACGTAGCCCAGCATGGTGGCCATGTTGGGGTGAATCATGCCGGAGCCCTTGGCGATGCCGGTGATGGTCACCGTCTTGCCGCCCAGGACGATCTGCCTCGACAGGGCCTTGGGCTGGATGTCGGTGGTCATGATGGCGTGGGCGGCGTCGAACCAGTTGGCCTCCTTCAGGTTCGCCACGGCGGCGGGCAGCCCGGCGATGATCTTGTCCACCGGCAGCGGTTCCAGGATCACGCCGGTGGAAAAGGGCAGCACCTGATCTTCTCCGCAAGCCAGCAGGCGCGCCACTTCAGCGCAGGTCTGGCGGGCGCGCTGCATGCCTTCATCGCCGGTGCCGGCGTTGGCGTTGCCGGTATTCACCACCAGCGCGCGGATGGCCTTGCCGCCACTCAAATGCTGCCGGCACAGCGTCACCGGCGCGGCGCAGAAGCGGTTCAGGGTGAACACCCCGGCCACGCGGGCCTTGTCTCCCAGTCGCATGACCAGAAGATCCCGGCGATTGGCTTTCTTGATGCCGGCTTCGGCGATGCCGAGGGAAACGCCCTGCACGGGCAACAGTTGGTCCGCCTGAAGCGGCGCTAGATTCACGGGCATGGTCAATCTTCCTGATGAGAATAGTCTTGGTCTTCGCTGTCTGCGTCCTGAACCGGCGCGGCTTCCGCAAGCATCAGCAGGCGCAGTTCCTTGAACAGCTCACGACTGCTCTTGGGCGGCCTGGCGGCAGCCTCTTCCTTGTGCGCATTGCGGATCAGGGTGCGCAGGCGCTGCACGTCGGCGCGGGGATGGGCCAGCACCAACTCGCTGATGACCTTGTCGTCAGCCAGCAGCCGGTCGCGCCAGCGCTCCAGCTGATGAAACTTGGCGGCCTGTTCGCGGCTTTTGCCGTCCCATTCCGCAAATTTTGCCTGAATCTGCTCAGGATCGACGTTACGCATGAGCTTGCCGATGTATTGCTTCTGGCGGCGGATCGCGCCGTTGGCGGTCAGGCGCTTGGCCTCCTTCACCGCCTCGCGCAGGTTGTCGGGGAGACCGAGCTGGCCGAGCTGGGAAGCGTTCAGCGTCACCAGTCTTTCGCCGATCTCCTGCAGGGCTTCCACATCGCGCTTGCGCTGGGACCTGCTGATTTCTTCCTGTTCCGGCTGATCGCTGTCCTGCATGGTTTCGCTTCGCTGATTAAAGTTGTTATCATAACCGCATTTCAGCCTTTTAACCCCTTCAACCCCTCCCATCCTCCCCTTGTCAGGGGAGGATCACGCAGCCCTCCCCCCTGACAAGAGGGGATCGAGGGGGGTTAGGAGTTGAAGAGTACCGCCGTCGCAAACCATATCCCCGAGGTCACCGTGCAGGATTCCCGCTTTAGCCATTCGTTCGACACCCTCCAGCAAATTTCCCAGGACATCCTGAATCAGGCCAAAAAAGCTGGCGCCAGCGCCTGCGAAGCGGAAGTCTCGCAGAGTTTCGGCCAGAACGTCACGGTGCGCCACAACGAAGTGGAGACCATCGAATACAACCGCGACAAGGGCCTCGGCGTGAGCGTTTACTTCGGCCAGAGGCGCGGACATGCCAGCACCTCAGACCTGTCGCCGGACGCCATCCGCGACACCGTCAAGGCAGCCTGCAGCATTGCCAGGCACACCGCCAGCGATGACTTTGCCGGGCTGGCCGACGAAGCCCTGCTGGCAAAGGAAATCCCCGAACTTGACCTTTACCACCCCTGGGCATTGCCGGTGGAACAGGCCATTTTGCTGGCGCAGGAGTGCGAAGCGGCAGCATTGGGCGTGGACCCGCGCATCAACAATTCGGAAGGCGCCTCGGTTTCCACCCACGAATCCCTGTTCGTGTACGCCAACAGCCTCGGCTTCATCGGCGGCTACCCCACCACGCGCCAGGGCATCAGCTGTGCAGTGGTGGCGGAATCGGATCACGGCATGCAGCGCGACTACTGGTACACCACCGCGCGCGCCGCCGCTGATCTCGACAATACCGCCGCCGTGGGACGCATGGCGGGCGAGCGCACCGTGCGCCGCCTCGACGCGCGCAAGCTCAAGACCATGCAGGTGCCGGTGCTGTTCGAGGCCTCTCTGGCCTCCAGCCTGCTCGGCAGCTTTGTCGGCGCGGTCAGCGGCGGCAGCCTGTACCGCAAATCCTCATTCCTGCTCGACAGCCTGGGCAAGGAAATCTTCACCCCCATCATCCAGTTGCAGGAACTGCCCCACCTGAAAAAAGGGCTCGCCAGCAGCCCCTTCGACAATGAAGGCGTCGCCACCAGAAGCCGCGACGTGGTCAGGGACGGCGTGGTGCAGGGCTATTTCCTCTCCAGCTACTCGGCGCGCAAGCTGGGCATGACCAGCACCGGCAACGCCGGCGGCAGCCACAACCTGATCCTGGCGGACACCGGCCAGGACTTCGCCGCCCTGCTGAAAACCATGGATCGCGGGCTGCTGGTCACCGAACTGCTCGGGCAGGGCGTGAACCCCGTCACCGGCGACTATTCGCGCGGCGCGGCGGGTTTCTGGGTGGAAGGCGGAAAAATCCAGTACCCGGTGGAAGAAATTACCATCGCCGGCAACCTCAAGGACATGTTCCGCAACATCGTGGCCGTGGGCAACGACGTGCTGGTGCGCGGCGCAAGACAGTGCGGCTCGATACTGGTGGGGCAGATGACGGTGGCGGGGGAGTAATAAGCCCCTTAAGGCAATTTTCCTGCCGCCACCATGCGGTTGAACAGGATATTAGGGGAAAGCCAGGTCACGATGTCGTCGAATTCTCCAGCGAGGCTTCCTTGTGGGGATTGGGTGCGGCTGACAAAATCCGCGGTTAAATCTGTGTTCGCAAGCTCGTCGACACTCGTGGGAGCAAGGTTGACGTTGCCGGCAGTGTTGATGGCGCCGAAGCCATTTTTCCCATAGGAAAGGACAACCGCAGGCAAAGTGTTGGCAACAATCGTCGTGCAGGCGGCTGTTTGGCAGACGCGCAAGTTACCGGTCAAGGCCAGCGAGAAGGTTACCAATGGCGAACGGTTGGAGAAAGCGGCCTCAACTCTGTAGTGAATCCGGTTACCCCACCCATCCACTTCCGCCACCCCGAGCGTGGCCCAGGGGATATTGCCTTCAGGCCATGAGCATGAGCCTGTGGCAGCATCAAAATCTTCCAGGCCATCGTTGGCAATTCCTGCGCCGCTGCCGCCAGTCTTGTCCGGACAGGGAAGGTGCGGTGGATTCTGGCTGGCGGCATAACCGATCAGCGCCTCCTTGGCTTCTTCCAGAGCCTTCTGTGTTTCCCTGATTTTCTGCTGTTCGATTTGCATGGTCAGCGGCACCAGCAAACCGCCCAGGAGCAAGGCCACCACAACCAGCACGATCGCCAGTTCGATCAGGGAGAAGCCAGTCTCACGGTCAATGTATTGATTCACCAGAATTCACCAGATTCGCTTGATGCCATATTCGGACAAAGCCGCATCGGCTGAAACGATGGGCATCTTCTCGCTCATTGCCTGCGCCACGATCAGCCGGTCAAAAGGGTCACGATGATGAAAAGGCAGGGTCTCGACCTTCGCCACATGGCGAAAATCAATTTCAAGCAGGCGGAAACCATTGGCGGCAAGCTGCTCCGGGATGAAGCGTTCCAGAGGTTGCGACAATCCCAGCTTGCCCGTGCTCGACTTGATTGCCATTTCCCAGCAACTTGCAACGCTCAGGAAACACTCGTTCTGCCCCTTGCCAATCACGGACCGAGACTTGGCCGACAACTCCGGCGCGTTGTTGATCCACCACAGAAAAACGTGGGTATCAAGCAACAGGCGCATTAAACATATCCCTGAAAGTCTTCCGGTGTCTGGTCAAAATCAGGGGCAATATGCACAATCTTGCCTAGCGCTGTCCCTGGCATCCGATCCTTGCCTGCCGCTTTTACCGGAACCAGTTTCAGAATCGGCTTGTTATCCTTGGCGATCACCACCTCCTCGCCAAGCAAGGCTTTTTTCACCAGTTCTGAGAAATGGGATTTTGCTTCCGCGATATTGAATTGGCTCATGTTGACCCCCTAGAAGTGACCATCTTATCTGACCATACTATGCACGGCAAGTTGCATGACAAATCTCCATGCTCTTTGCTTCACTTCATGAAAAACAGCCGGTCTCTTTTTGAAGCGGTAGCCACAGGAGTTGCATACAGAACAAAAAATTCATGTAGGGTGGAAAAAGCGCAGCGTTTCCACCCTACTTCTGCTTATTCATAAAGTTTCTTCCCATAATGCAGAAATTATGGCGCGAATAGGGTGGCATCGTTGAATGATGAGGTTATCGAGTTTCGTTCAAATACATCGTCAAGCGTTGTGGAGTTCTGACCTTCCAGGTAGTTGGCGATAGAGCCCTTTTCGGCGCTGGAAGTGCGCGGCTGTCCCCCTGGGATAGCGGGAAGCCGCTTTCTCGCCATAAACACCGCGAACTGCTTGTCGGCTGCGGCAGAGGGCGGGTTGACGGTCAAACAAGTGCCACAGGAAGGAAGGGGTGGCAAGGGGCTGGGTTTATATGCGTCGGCGACAGCATAGAAAACCATTTCGCGCCAGTTGTTCCACCACGACCCCAAATTGAGATTGCACGAGGCTGTCCAACCATTCTTCATCGGATTACTTCCACTACTATCTGCAACGGTGTTGACGAAAGTGTCGGGCAAGCGACCGAAGCGAGTATTCGTCATATCGGAATAGTTACCACCCGCTGAAGCCAGCATATCTGCTGCCCAGGGAAGGCGCCCCAGGTTGAGTGGGTCTGAAGCGTAATCCTTGAGACAATTGAACGCCTCGCGCGCTACGCGCTGCTCCAGTATAGGCATCAGCTTGTCGTAGGTAACAGCCAGAACCCGGTCATTCACGATCAGGTTATTGGCATCACGCACGTCCCCGCTGATAAATCCATCAGTACCGCCATCCACAAACACGGCGTTATCCTCGCCATTGCCGATGTCCAAGTAATTAACGGGGTTGTTGGCACTGGCTGCATCGCGGATCTGGCTTACACCATCCTGACGGGTGAGTACGCGGCCTGGGGAGATGATTAGCGCAATGGCGGCGGTAAAATTGCCCCCATCATTGACGACAGTACCCGTGGAATCGCGGACGGTGATTGTGCCAGGCGTGTCGCTGTTGAGAGTGGCGGTGCGTATATTTTTCTTGAAGTTATTGGAAACCGCATACCATAATCTTTCGCCATAACCGTCCCGCAGGTCGGGCAGGCCCAGGCTTTTCCAGGGCAGACGTCCCAGTCGCAGGCTTTGTCCGGTACTGCCGGATGCGTTGCCGCAACCTGTTTCTGCAATGCCGTCGTTGTTGATGTCTGGGCAGGGAAGATCGCCTGGCCGTCCGGTGGTGCTTATATCCATGCCAGCAGCAAAGCCAATCAGCGCCTCTTTTGCTTTCGCCAGCGCCTCACTGGTAACCCGGTCCTGTTCCTGCTGCTGGGCCGCACTATTCAGCCTGCTCACAAACACCGCCAGCGCCCCCACGCTGACCAGCAGCAAGAGCAGCATCAACACCGCGCCGTGCTGGCGGCGGGATGACGAAAAACGGTATTTCTGGCGGACAGGCATGATCCTGTCCTAGCGCAGCGGGGGGGACTCGCCCGGAGCATCGGCGGGCAGGTCATCCTGGCGGCCGGGGGAAACGGGTGGCTTTGCAGCGCCGGGAGGGGTTGCGGAAGGCGGAATTTCTTTTGCGGGAGCAAGTGGTGGTCGACGGTAGACTTCCTCCACCTGTCCGCTGTTCATGTCGATGCTTTGCCCGACCTTGAGCGGGACGGACTGTTTTGCGCCTGGCGTGACAACCCTGACCTCTCCCCCCTTGCCCACGACGGCGGGCGGGGAGGCCTCGTTCTGGAGGCGGTTATTGATCCATAGCGTGGATTTGCCATCGCTGCGGGTGATGACCCCGTTGAGCAGGATATTGGCGGACTGGGGCGTGCTTTCCTCTTCATCGATCCTGACGCTGCGCTCATGCTGGCGCGCCACATCCATCCGGGCGCGCTGTTCTGGCGTGTAGAAGAGCCGCCCCAGGGCTTCGTCCGCATATCCAGGAGCGGGAGCCAGCGCCCATATTCCCAAAGCCAGCAAGGCAGAAAGGCGCTTCATGGCCGCTCCTCCCCCTTGCCTTCGCTCATGCTCAGCCAGGCGAGGCTGCAGTCGGCGTTGAGGTGCGGCTGCACTCCGGTAGCCTCGTTCCTTGCCGAACCCTGGCGCTGCATATCGCATTCCCTGATGATGAAGAAGCCCGCCTGCAAGTCTGCCAGAGCCGTCATGAAGCGCGGCAGATCTTCTTCATGCAGCAGGCCCATATTGATTTTCATCACCGACTGGCGCAGACGGTATGGCCCGGCATCCGTGACGGCTGGGGACTGGTAGGCCTGCTGCGCCTCGATCTGGTAGTTCACGCCGAACATTTTCAGTTGCAGGCTCGCGGCGCGCAGGGCATCCACCCAGTTGATGCGCTGCTCTTCACCGATCAAGCCATGCTGTTGCAAGGAGAGAAAGGCAGCACGGTAGCGCAGGATCCGGTCTTTTTCATCACCCGATTTGTGCAGGCGGTTGCGTGCCTCTTGCAGGGCGCCCTGCTGCTGTTTCAATGCAACCGTGGATTGTTTGAACTGCTGGTAAGTAAAAAACACCAGCGCTGCGCCCAGCAGCAGGGTTGCCAGCAAGGCCAGCAAGGGGGCGCGCAGAAAATGCCAGTCGGCAACGGTCAGTTTCATGGTCGCGCCTTTAACACCAGTTTCAGCTTGAATTCGGCGCGCACGCTATCCGTGCTGGCCGTGTCCAGGGTATTGCCGCTCAGTGCCGAGGCTGAATGCACGTTGAGCGGCATCTGGATCACGCTGGCGCTGGCGAGGTCGGGATCCTGCATCAGCTTGTCTGCAAAACGGTTGATACCGGCCATCGCGGCGCGGTAATCGCCATGAAACGGCCGGACTTCCGCCTCAACCATCCCCCACTCCTGCCAGCTGCCACCCGCCGCCGCTGGCGCCACAGATTGCGCCTTGTCTGCGCTCTCTCCGGGTACGCCGTATTTCCAGTTCAAACGCGTCAATACGATCTCCGGGCTGGTTTCCAGCGCCCGGCTTACCACCCGCATCATGCGTTCCGGCGTGCGGTTATCCTGTTTCAGATGATCAGCCAGCTGCACCGCTTTCTCGAGATTGTCCGCCGATGCCGGAGACAGGGGAAAGGTTTTGGTCACTTCGACATAACGCGCCAGCTGGTCTTGTGTCTGGCCTGCAAGCTGGCGTGCCTCGCCATCGAGTTGATACTGCTGGAAGAGGTTCGCGCCGGCCCACATCAAGGACACTGCCGCCGCCACGGCGCTCGCCCCATACAGCGCGCGCCGTTGCTGGTGGAGCCAATGGCTGCGCGTCGAACTGGCCGGCGCCAGGTTGCAGGCCGGTTGGCGCAGGCCAAGCACGGTCATATGCGTGGTGTAAGGGCAGCTCCCCGACGGGATGCTTTTGAGGCGGGAATGCAAATCTTGCCGCGTCAAACGCTGGCAAGCAAATGATGGATCAGCCTGCAGGCGCTGCTGAACTTCTTCCATGGAATCATCGGAATCCAGCAGCAACACGGCCAGCCGCGATTCCCGCGCAGCCAGACGCAGGCTGTTGAGATAGAGCCGGGTTTTACCTATTTCCGCTACCAGGGAGGCGGCGGCATTTTCCGTACCCACCACGGCAAGACGGCTGGCCTTCAATTGCCCGCCCTGAAAGTAGCTCTGGCGCAAACCTTCGTGGTGCCGGCTCACCAGCAGGACATCCGGCTGCGACAGCTTGAGCAGGGCAAGCAATTCCTGGCTCACCATGGGCAGCAGGAAAATACCCGCCAGCGGCGCCTGGTGCAGTTGCAGCACATCCAGCCAGGGACGCAGCATGTCGCTATTGGTCAGCGCCGCAAACAGATAGCGGTCGTCACGCCGCTTGCCCGAATCACGCCCCTGTATCCAGGCCGTGTAATAAGGCGTATTGCGATAAAGCTGTTTCAGCTTGCGCTGGAGCAACTCATTGCGGGCAGAGCCGGAGACGTGAGGAAGCACTTCAACGTGATAATCTTCCTCAACCGAGTCGACCATCAGATAGACCGGGGCAGCCGGATACGAGTGCAGCAGATCACCGAACTCCCGCTGACCCGCTTCAGTGGCAGCGAATTTCCGGCACGGGCCCAGCTTGCCATGCTCGAACAGAGCGCCGATGGCACCTTGAGAGGTCACGCAGACAATGATTTTTGCGCTCATCTCACCGAACCCGTGCTGACTCTGACTTTACGCCTCACCCCTCACCCCTCACGCCTTATCCCTCCCTAAAACTTCATCTTGCCCAATATATCGTAAATCGGCGTCAGCACCGAGAACATGATCACCGCCAGCACCAGTCCCATAATCACTGTCAAGGCGGGCTCAAGCATCTTGAGCAGCTTCTCGACCGACTCCTTGACTTCGCGATTGTAAAAATAAGTCACGTTGAGCAATGCCGTATCCAGCGCCCCGGTTGTCTCGCCCACACGCAGCATGCGCACCACCAGGGGCGGGAACATGCCCAGATTTTCGAAGCTGTTCGCCACGCTGTCGCCAGAACTGATCTGCTGCCCGGCGCGCGCCAGTCCGTCGGCGATAACGCGGTTATCCACAATTCCCTCGCTGGTTTTCATTGCGTCCAGAATTGAAATGCCTGACCGGTACATCAGGGCAAAAAAGTTGGCGAAGCGGGCAAGAATGATTTTCTGCAAGATTGGCCCGATAAACGGCGTGCGCAGCTTGGCATAATCCCACCAGTAACGCGCGCGCGGATTCTTCTTGACCATCACCGTGGCCACTGCCAGCGCGACCATGGGCAAACCGAACACCAGATACCAGTAGTTGACGAATACATCGGACAGAAAAATCAGCGCCCGGGTCTGGAACGGCAATTCCTGCCCCATGTTCTTGAGAAAAGAGACCAGTTGCGGCACCAGGTACATCATCAGGAACACGATCACTCCGCCCACCACCACGAACACCAGCGCCGGGTACATCAGCAGCCGCTTGGTCTGGGCCACCAGCTCATCCTGCCACTTCAGGGTGGTGGCGAGGTTTTCAAACACTTCCGTCATGGTTCCGCTTTGCTCGCCGGCCTTGATCAGGCTGACGAACAGATTATCGAATGCCATGGGATAGCCAGCCATGGCTTGCGCCAGGGTTTTACCCCCTTCCATGTCTTCCAGAATTCCCGACAGAATCTCGCGGAAGCGCGGCTGCTCAATACCGTCGCGCAGATCGGCCAGGCCCTCGAGAATCGGGATGCCGGCACGGGAAAGCTGCTCCATGTGAAAGCAAAAGGTAATAAGATCCTGGCGCGTGATATTGCCATTGCCGACATGCAGCGGCTGATTCACCTTGCGCGCGGTGATAAGATCCAGACCCATGCGCTGCAAACGCAGCTCCAGGTCCACCTCGTTCACCGCGGCAAGCTTGCCCCTGGCAGGGGAGCCGCTCTTGTCAACCGCGCTGTATTGGAAAGTCAGCATTTATGAGCTTTCAGCTCGTAGGATGGGTTGAGCGCAGCGATACCCATCATTTTGCCGTGATGATCGATGGGTATCGCTGCGCTCAACCCATCCTACAAAAATCAATGCAGCCGCCCCGTCAGGTCCACCACGCGAGAAACTTCCGCCAGGCTGGTCACGCCTTCAAGAATGCGCCGGATGCCGTCATCCGCCAGCGTGCGGAAGCCCTTCTCCAGCGCCGCCCTGCTCAATTCCCGTGCCGTGGCGCGGCGTGCGATCAACTCGTCCAGATCGGCATCCATATGCAGCAATTCGATCAGCGCCATCCGCCCCTTGTAGCCACGATGATTGCACTGGCTACAACCTTTCGCTGCGTAGACCTGCATCTGGGCTTCGGGAGCAAGGCCGAGCAATTGTTTCTCTTCCGGACCCGGCGCATAAGCCTGTTTGCAGTGAGGGCAGAGCAATCGCACCAGGCGCTGCGCAATCACCCCAATGATATTGCCCGCCATGATGTCAGGCAAAATACCGATATCCAGCAAGCGCGGAAAGGCACCCAGCGCCGAGTTGGTGTGCAGGGTGGTGAACACCTGATGGCCGGTCATCGCGGCGCGGAAGGCCATGTCCGCCGTTTCGCGGTCACGCACTTCGCCTACCAGAATGATGTCGGGATCCTGCCGCATCATGGAGCGAATGCCGTTGGCAAAGTCCATTTTCACCATTTCGTTCACCGAAGTCTGGCGCATCATCGTGACCGGGTACTCCACCGGATCTTCCAGGGTCATGATATTCACCGTTTCGTCGTTGCGGTGGCTCAGCATCGAATACAGGGTCGTGGTTTTACCGCTGCCGGTCGGGCCGGTCACGATCAGGATGCCCTCCGGGCGCGCCATCATCAGTTTCAGCTTGACCTGAGTATCCGCGCTCAAACCCATGCGGTCCATGGAGATGATCGACTTTTCCCGGTCCAGCACGCGCAGCACGATATTCTCGCCGTAGATGGTAGGCTGTGCCGCCACCCGGAAATCAATCGGGCGCCCATTCAGGTTCAGCGACAGACGGCCATCCTGCGGTGCCCGGGTTTCGGCGATGTTCATGCCGCTGATCACCTTGAGGCGCACGGCAATGCCCGGCCAATAGGTCTTGTGCAGGCTGCGAATCTGCTCCAGCACCCCATCGATGCGGTAGCGGATGCGCAGGAAGGCATATTCCGGCTCGAAGTGGATATCCGAGGCACCGCGCTTGACCGCGTCCACCAGCAGCGCGCCGACCAGCCGCACCATCGGCTGGGTGTATTCCTCGTTGCCCGCCTGCAGGCTCTGGTAGTCGATCTCGCCGGTTTCGATCTCGCGCAGAATGCCATCCACCGAGAGTTCGAAGCCGTAGAACTGGTCGATGCACTCTTCCAGTTGCGCCTCGCCCGCAAGCATGGTGCGGATCTCGATCTGCCCGCCAAGATGGGCGCGCAACAGGTCCAGCGCCACGACGTTGAACACGTCGCTCATTGCCACCAGCAACTCGTTGCGCTCCGGGTTGAAAGCGATAGGCAGCAGACGATAGCGGCGCGCGAATTCCTCCTCCACCATGCCCAGCGCCTCTGCGTCGGCCACTACATTGGAAAGGTCAACCCCCTCCTGACCGATGGTATGCGCCAGAATATCGCGGATCATGGCTTCGGTGACAAAGCCCAGGCGCACCAGTTGCCGGCCCAGCGGCATATCGTGCTCGCTCTGCTCCATCAAGGCGATGCGCAACTGGTCCTGGCTGATCAAGCCCTGCTGAACCAGCAGCTCGCCGAGGCGAAGCTTCTTGCGCTGCTCCGTCATTTATTCCGCCATCCGCTTCAATTGGACAATGCGCGCCTCGACAGCGGCACGCTCGAAAACAGCCGTGCCATCACGACCCAGCAATTGCAGGGCACGCTGGTAATAGGTGAGGGCCGGTTTGGGCTGGTTGATATGCTCCAGGCTGACCGCCAGGTTGAAGGCATAATCCGGGTTGGCGGACGCCAGGTGGTGGGCCTGGAAATAGGCCTGCTGCGCATCGGGCCAGCGCTCTCCGGCGGCATACAGATTGCCCAGGGCAAAGTACAGAAAAGCGCTTGGCTGGTCCGCCAGCAGGCGCTTCAGTTTGGCCTCGCTGCCAGCGGGGTCGGCACTGCCAAGCAAGTTCAAGAGACCGGCCTGGGCAAAGGAATTTTTCGGTTCCACATCAATGGCGCGCAGATAAAGCCTGCCAGCCTCACCCGGATTGTTCGAGCGCACCGCCACGGCGGCCATGCCGAGCAAGCCATCCATGTTGCGCGGCTCTTGCTGCAATAGCCGCTGATATGCTGACTGCGCCGCTTCCAGCCGCCCTTCCTGCAAAGCCTGGTAACCTTGCGCCAGATCAGGGTTGATTTCAGTCTGGGCGCCGTGCGACACCTTGACCTTGCTTTCAGGTGCCGCCTCCACGGCGCGCATTTCCCTGTTTTTCGCAACAGCCGCCGCATTGGGAGCGGACTCCACGGCGGAACGCGGCGGCCTGGGCTCCTCATCCGTTATTGCGGCCGGAGAGACTTCAACGCCCGGCGGCGGCATTTGATTTTCCAGCGCAAGCAAGGGCGCATTCACTGCAACCGGAGCGGAAGAAGGTGAACTGGCCGGCGGGGCGGAAACCAGCAAGCCGGGCTTGTTGATCGCCATATAGACATAAGCCCCTCCGCCCGCCAGCAACAGCAGCGCAGCAGCGGACATGGCCAGAATAAACCGCTTGCCGTTATTATCCCGCGGCTCTTTGGCGGAAAACAGGTTGGCGGCGCCCTGGGAAGACGCTGCGGGCAGAGGTTCGGATGCTGCCTTCCTTGAAGGCGAAACCCCTGGCGCAGTCTCTGGCTCATGGGGTTCAAGGGACAACTCCGCCGCCAGCTCCTGCAGCGTTGGCTCGCGCCCGCCAAGCACACCTTGCTGGCTTTCTTCTGCCTTCTTCAAGGCTTTCATCAACAAGCTCATGGCTGGGCGGCTGCTTTTGGATCCGGCAGGAAACGGCGGAAAGCGCTCAATTCGTCGCTATCGAGAGAGGGATTGGTGATAACGGTGGGGCGCAGGAAAATCACCAGCTCGGTCTGCGTGATCTTGCGTTCCTGCTGGCCAAAAATGGCGCCCCAGCCATCCGGTCGAGACAGGATGGGCAGGCCATCCCTGCTTCGCGTGGCATCGTCCTGCATCAAACCGCCCATGATAATTGTCTGCCCGCTGTTCACCTGAAGCACGGACTCCATCTCGCGCACCTGAATTTCCGGCACTTTATTCTGAATTCTGTTCAGCTCCGACAAATCCTTGTTTATCACGGCAAGCGCAGGATTGGGGTCGTTCTTGTAGCCGGTAACCCGTGAAATCGTGGGCCTCACTGTCATTGAAACCACGCCACTTTCACTGATCTGCGGCGTCACGCTCATCACCACGCCAACCGGCACGGTATGTGGGGTGGTGGTGTAGACGGGCTGGGTAATGATGCCCGTGGTTGTAGAGGTACCCTGCTGCACTTCGATGGAGAAATACACCTCGTTGTTGACCACCTTGAGCAGGGCCGTCTGATTGTTGATAGCCATGATTTTCGGGCTCGACAGAATGCGCGTATTGCCGAAGGACTCAAGCAGGTTGAGCGTGGCGGTCAGATTGTTGCCGGCACTGCTGTAGCCAATGGTAAAAAAGGAAGCGAGATTGCCGGCCAGATTGTTTGCGGCATTGGGCACAGACTTGATGTTGAAGCCTGTTGCCCGGCCAACACTCGTCCAATCCACCCCGGCATGAAACTGGTCTTTCAGGCTCACTTCGACAATCGTTGTTTCAATCAACACTTGCCGTTGCGACGAACTGGCGACACTGGCCAGGTATTCCTTGACCAGCTTGTGCTGCCGCTCCGTTCCCAGCACCGAAACCGAACCCGCAACCGGATTCACAATGACCTGCTCCTTGATATCGCCCAGGACCGATAATGCTTTTTCATTGCCGAACACATTGGAGAACAGGGCTGGCGCGCCAGAACCGGCCCGTGCCACGGCCTCCGCCTGACGCAGGCGATCTTCGCGATCGGTACGCACGATTTCAGCCCTGGCGGCCTTTTCCTCGGCCGTGCTGGCAACCGAGCGGGTAGCACTGAGAATATGACGGAGATTATCCCCCATGATCTCCCAGAAATTATTGTTGGAATCGCTCTTGACCGCAGTGGCCGAATTGTTTCCGCCCACCCCGGCGCCGGTCGCTCCTGTCGTGGCTCCGCCCGCAGCCGATGTCCCCACGCCGGCGATCTGCGATGACACGCCGATATTCGAGGTGGTGTTGCGCGACAAATTAACGTAATCCACCCGATAGGTTTTCAGGTAGGGGGTATCCGGTGTGATGGCAAGGGTGTTCCCATCAACCTTGTAGCGCAGGCTGACCTGATTTGAGAGGCGCTCCAGAATGGCATCGAGCGGCTCGTTCACGGCATTCATGGTGACCAGCCCCTGAATCGCCGGATGGATGTCCACATTGAGTTTTGAATCGCGCGCCAGGGCAAAGAGCAATTCCTTCACCGGCACTTCGTTCACCACCACGCTATAGGTCTGCGGCTTGGCGGAAGGCCTGGGTGGCGGCACGAACGCGCCGGCCTTGACGGGCTCGGGGATGCCGCTCGCCCTGGTCTGTGGCTCGGCCTGGATATGATTCCGGGAAATCGGGATCGGAGGCTGGTTGGAAGCACAGCCCACAGTCAATACCGCCACGCCCAGCACGGCCCCAAAACCTTGCCAGCACTTCATTTGCGGCAACCCATACTGGTTCGTCATATATCCCACGGCACAACCTTTATCGTTGTTGTCTTTCTGCATTACTGATGCTCCGCAATCTCGGACCGTACGCCCTGCAGAGTGCGCAGTATCGGGCGATTTGCCTTGAGCGGCTCAGGCAGATGCGCAAGGGCCGCAGCAGCCTCCGCGCGACTGGAAAAACTCCCGTAAAGCACTGTCCATGCGGGTTGCCCGTTTATCTTGGTACGGTACACAAAAACCTGATCCATTTCAATGTTGTGCCCCATTTGTGCCAGCTGCCAGCGCAACTGCCGCAGATCGTTGGAGCCCATCAGCTGGATGCTGCTGGTTGCGCTCCCCTGCCTGGACAACCAGCCTTGAGTTGCAGCCAGACGCTGCGTGACGATATCGGCAGCATCCATGGACCCTTCCCGCTGAGGGTTGGTACGCACGGTTTCAGCAACGGGTGCCGGTGCAGGCGGCGCCGAAACCACAGCAGGTTCATTCTGCCCGCCTGGCTGCGGCTGCAAAAAACCATGCAACACCACCCCCAGCCCCACCCCAACCAGCAGCAAGGCCAATGCGGCGGCAAATTTCGGCCACGGCACGGATTTTTCTGACAAATCGAATTCGCTGTCTTCTATCGCGGCCCGCACGTGTTTCAGACTGATGGTATGCGTGTTATCCGCAAACGCCGCCAGCAGGGTTTTATCCGCAATAATATTCACGCGCCGCGTCAGGCCTCTGGATGCCCGCGCGATCAGCTTGACGACAGCGGGGCCGAACAGGTCGGGTCCATGGTAATTGGCTGCGCGCAAACGAAACATCAGGTAATCCCTGATTTCAGCAGCGGTCAGCGGCTTGAGGGTAAAGCTGTGGGTAATGCGCTCCTTGAGCTGGCGAATCTCCGTCCGGGCCAGATTTTTGTCCAGCTCGGGCTGGCCAAACAGCACGATCTGCAACAGCTTGTAATGCTGCGTTTCGAGGTTGGAGAGCAGGCGTATTTCCTCCAGCGTCTCCAGCGGCATGCCTTGCGCCTCCTCCACGAACACCACCACCTGCCTGCCCTGGGCGTGGCGCTCCACCAGGTATTCCTGCAATGCCTGCATGACTTCCAGGCGCGCCGAGTCGCGCGGCAGCGAAAGCTGCATCTCGAAAGCGATGGCATGCAGGATTTCATCCGGGGAAACGCTGGGGTTGGCGAGATAAACCGTCTCCACTTCCGCCGGCAGGCGCTCCTGCAGCATGCGGCACAACATGGTCTTGCCGCTTCCCACTTCGCCACTGACCTTGACTATCCCCTCACCCTGGCGAATGGCGTAGATCAGGGCATCAAGAATGGCGCCGCGGTTGCCGCCGCCGTAGAAAAATTCGGTGTGGGCGGTAATCCGGAAGGGGGGCTGGGAGAGGCCGAAATGGGAGAGATACATTTACTGATACTGCTCCAGATCAGGGTAGGTCTGCATCCGGCTATACAGCGTGGTGCGGTTCACGCCCAATAGCCTGGCCGCCTGGCTGAGGTTGCCATGCGTCAGCTTGAGCGCCGCTTCCACATAGGCCTGTTCCCACTGCTTGAGCGTCTGATCGAGGTTGAAATTGGCATGCAGCTGCAAATGCTTCCTTGCCAGCTCCTGCATCGCGCCGGGATCACTGGGCAACATCTCGGGCAGGGTATCCGCCTCGGTGTCCAGCTCCGCCTGCAAATCTTCGCGCGACACATTCTGGCCGGCATGCTTGGTGACCAGCCGGATCACGATATTGCGCAATTCGCGCACATTGCCGGGAAAAGGGTAGGCATCCCATACCCGCTGCGCCGCGGGGTCGAGCTGAAACGGCACCCCTCCCCCCTGGCGCACATAGAAATTGCGGAAATGTTCCAGCAACAATGTTTTATCTCCGCCCAGCTCGCGCAATGGCGGCACGCTCACGGTAAACACGCTGAGTCGATGGTAGAGATCGGCACGAAAACGTCCAGCCTTGATTTCCTGGCGCAAATCACGATTCGTCGCGGCAACGATGCGGGCATTGCTGTGCCGTGGCTGGGTTTCCCCGACACGCTGATATTCGCCGTTTTCCAGCACGCGCAACAGCTTGGCCTGTAGTTCGACCGGAAGCTCCCCGATTTCATCGAGAAACAGGGTGCCATCGCTGGCATCCTCGAAATAGCCGGCACGGGAAGCCGTCGCGCCGGTGAAAGCCCCTTTGCTGTAACCAAACAGCGTCGGTTCAACCAGGGAAGGGGAGATTGCGGCACAATTGAGCGCCAGGTAAGGTTTTTTTGCGCGCACGCTGAGGCGGTGCAGGCATCCTGCCACCAGCTCCTTGCCGCTACCGGACTCCCCCTCGATCAGCACAGGGAAAGGGGCGTCAGCAAACTGCCTGATCTGCTGGCGCAATTTCTCGGCATTCAGGCTGGCGCCGAGGATATCGCAGCCACGCCCGGGTTCGATCTCCTTTGACTGCTCCACCTCATGAATTCGCAGCGCATCGAACAGCAGCGACTTGATCCGCTCCGGCTCGCACGGTTTTGGAATAAATTCCACCGCACCCAGCGCACGAGCGTGACGTGCGTTGGCGTCGTCATTCTGCCCCGAGAGCACGACAATCTTGATTTCCGGCACACGCGCCAGCAAATCCCCGATCAGCCTGAAACCTTCATCCGGGCGATGCGGCAGGGGGGGCAGGCCCAAGTCCACCAGAGCCAGCTGCGGCGGCTGATCCATCTGGCGCAACAGGCTGGCCGCCTGGGTACGGGAATCCGCGACGTAAACCTCGAAATCCTTGCTCAGCACAAAATGCAGGGTATCGGTAATCAGCGCATCATCATCAACGATCAACAAGCTTGGCTTTTTCTGCGACATGGCTTTAAGAACCTCTGTTATTGTTCTGATTTTACATCCAAATACAGAAAAATACAGGATCAGACAGGATTCTCAACCTCAATGAACTGATGTTTGATGCCGAACTGCTGCGCCAGATGTGCGCCAAGAGCCTGCACGCCATAACGTTCCGTCGCATGATGGCCCGCGGAAATAAACGCCACGCCGGATTCGCGTGCCAGATGCACCGTCTGCTCCGACACTTCGCCGGTGAGAAAAGCATCCACGCCCAGCTCAATGGCAGCAGCCAGATAATCCTGTGCCGCCCCGCTGCACCAGGCGATGCGGCGGATAATGGCACCCTCCTCACCCACGACCAAGGGCTGGCGCCGCAACTTCTCCCCCACCACGCCCCCCAGCCGCTGCAAGGACATGGGTTGCAGCAGACGGCCCACAGCAGCAATATTCTGCTCGCCAAAATATCCCTCGGCCTGGAAACCCAGCAATTGGGCCAGTTGCGCGTTATTGCCCAACGCTGGATGCGCATCCAGCGGCAAATGATAGGCCAGCAGGCTCATGCCATGTTCCATCAGATGAGCAATGCGGGCACGCTTGACGCCTGTGATCCGGGGCTCCTCGTTTTTCCAGAAATAACCATGATGCACCAGCACCGCATCCGCGCCCGCGGCACTTGCGGCTTGCAATACATCCAGGCTGGCGCTGACGCCGCTCACGATGGTCCTGATTTCAGGCCGTCCTTCCACTTGCACACCATTTGGGCAATAATCGCGGTAGTTTGAAATTTCCAGCAACTGCCCAATATATTTTTCCAATCCTTTTAATAACAACATTAAAGCGTTCTCCCTGACACCATGCGCAGACTTTGGCTCATCTTCGCGCAAAGCGCAACCATCGCGCTTGGCATACTGCTCGCAATCTCCCTGTTCCGCCCGGAACTTTTACCCTGGCGCGGCGGCGGCAATATCCTGGTGCAGGAAATTGCTCCCCAGAACGGCCCGCAGAAGCTGACGCCACTCAATCAGGCGGCGAAGAAAGCCATGCCGTCGGTAGTCAATATTTTCACCAGCAAGGAAACGCCCGCCCCGCGCCATCCCCTGATGGACGACCCGGTTTTCCGGCATTTCTTTGGCGACCGCCCGGACGCCGAACCGCAACAGCAGTCCAGCCTTGGCTCAGGGGTTATTGTCAGCACGGAAGGCTACATCCTGACCAACCATCACGTCGTGGAAGCAGCGGACGAGATCGAGGTAGCCCTCGCCGACGGCCGCACCAGTACGGCAAGCGTGATCGGTACCGACCCCGAAACGGATCTGGCCGTCGTAAAAATCAATCTCCCCAATCTCTCTGCCGTCACCTTCGGCCGGGTGGAAGAAGCGCAGGTCGGCGACGTCGTGCTCGCCATCGGCAACCCTTTCGGTGTTGGCCAAACCGTGACCATGGGCATTATCAGCGCCCTGGGGCGCAGCCATCTTGGCATCAACACCTATGAAAACTTCATCCAGACCGATGCGGCGATCAACCCCGGCAATTCCGGGGGGGCGCTGGTGGATGGCAACGGCAACCTGATCGGCATCAACAGTGCGATTTTTTCCAAATCCGGCGGTTCACTCGGCATCGGTTTTGCCATTCCCGCCAGCCTGGCGAGGCAGGTCATGGAACAGATCATTCAGCATGGAGCGGTCACGCGCGGCTGGATCGGAGTGGAAGTTCAGGACATCACGCCGGAGCTGGCCGAATCCTTCAAG
The DNA here is from genome assembly GCA_041651995.1 of Sulfuricella sp. Classification (NCBI taxonomy): domain Bacteria; kingdom Pseudomonadati; phylum Pseudomonadota; class Betaproteobacteria; order Nitrosomonadales; family Sulfuricellaceae; genus Sulfuricella; species Sulfuricella sp. The sequence continues at coordinate 28,069 of JBAZID010000003.1, forward strand.
CTGCCAGCGCCCAATGGCGCGCTGATCGCAGGCATTCTGCGCGGCGGGCCGGCGGACAAGGCAGGCATCAAGCCGGGAGATATTCTGCTGGAGGTCAACGGCAAGCCGATCACCGATTCCTCGACCATGCTCAACCAGATTTCCGCTCTTCCGCCCGGGAAACCCGCAGCGCTTAAACTGATGCGCAGCAAAACCGAAATCACTCTTCAGGTGAGCGTGGGAAAACGCCCCAAGATGGAACAGCGTCAAGCCGTGGAATAAGAAAAGCCGGGGGCCGGAAAGCACCTGAATCGGCCCGGGGGCGGGCCTCCTGCATCCCCGGGGAAGAACCTTGCGATCTTTGCGGTTAATTACGTTTTGACCGCTACTCGTGCTTGTCCTGTTTGGACTCGATGGCATCCAGTTCGCGCTCCATCTCGTCATCGTTCATCGGCCGGTAGGGTTCGGCTTCTTCTGCCGCCACGGGCTTCGACATCATCGAGGCCACCAGAATCCCTGCTTCATAGAGCAGCCAAAGCGGCACGGCCAGCATGATTTGCGAAATGACATCGGGCGGGGTGAAAATTGCACCCAGCACGAAGGCGCCGACAATCACGTAAGAGCGGATTTCCCTGAGTTTCTCCACGCTCACTACGCCCATCTTGACCAGCAGGATGACCGCCACCGGCACTTCAAAAGTGAAACCAAAAGCCAGGAACAAGGTAAGGACAAAATCCAGATACTTGTTGATATCAGTCATGACCGCCACGCCTTCCGGCGCCACCGAAGTCACGAAGCCGAACACCACCGGGAATACCAGGAAATAGGCGAATGCCATGCCGCACAGGAACAGCAGCGTGCTGGCGGCGACCAGCGGCGCGCCCAGCTTCTTTTCATGGCTGTACAAACCGGGGGCGACAAACGCCCAGATCTGATACAGAACATAGGGCAAAGCCACCAGGAAAGCCGTCATCATGGCCACTTTCATGGGCACGAAAAAGGGCGTGGTCACATCGGTTGCGATCATCTGTCCACCCTGCGGAAGACTTGCCAGCAGGGGGCTGGCCAACAGGGCATAAAGCTCCTTGGCAAAAGGGAAGAGACACACGAACACGATCAGCACCGCGATAATCGAGCGCACCAGCCGGGTGCGCAGTTCGATCAGGTGGGAAATAAAAGTTTCGCCGGGTTCGGGGGTGCTCATTGCCATTCCCGAATGTGCAGAGGGTCAGGCATTCTTGTTGTCTTTGATAGGTGCTTGTTCATGGCCTGCCTGATCCGGCGGCCCCAAATCCAGTTCCAGTTGCGGCAGCGGTGCTTCCGCCACTACGGCCGGAGCCTCTGGCAATGCAGATGAGGTCTCTATTGCTGATGGTGCCTGGGGGATTTCGATGATTTCGTGAATTTGCTGTTCCGCCGTCTGCAGCGCCTCACCACCTGCCTGCATGTCCCGCTTCACGGCATTCTCGATGGAGTTTACCGAAGCATGCATTTCTTCCTGCATCTTTTTCAGCTCATCAAGCTGTATTTCGCGATTGATATCGGCCTTGACGTCGGAAACGTAGCGCTGCATGCGGCCAAACAGGTGCCCGGCAGTACGCGCCACTTTCGGCAGGCGCTCGGGGCCGATGACGACCAGCGCGACAATGCCGACCAGGAGCAGTTCGGAGAAGCCGATATCGAACATAGAGGTGAGGTGTGAAACGTGAAGCGTGAGACGTGAAGTTTCCCCTCACCCCTCACCCCTCACCCCTCACGATGCCTTCGACTTTTCCTTGATTTCGCCTTCGATGGTCTGCCCGGAAACCCCTCCCTCAACCTTGGCAGGCGCTTTCTCTTCTTCCTTCACGGCTTCCTTGAAATTTTTCACCGCCCCGCCCAGATCTCCACCCATATTGCGCAGCTTCTTGGTGCCGAAGATCAGCAACACGATGACCAGAACGACCAACCAGTGCCAGATACTGAATGAACCCATTTCTTAAATCTCCAATTATTTAGGTGCGCGGCAATCGCGCATCACCGCCAAACACATGAACATGCAGGTGAAACACTTCCTGCCCTCCACCATGTCCGGTGTTGATCATGGTGCGAAAGCCATTTTCCAGACCCTGTTCCTTTGCCAGTTTTGGCGCCAGCAGCAACATCTTTCCCAGCAATGCCTGATGCACGGCCGTGCAATGATCGAGCGAATCCACATGGACCTTGGGAATAATCATGAAATGCACCGGGGCAATAGGGTGGATATCATGAAAGGCCAGCAGTTCATCGTCTTCGTAAATTTTTTTGCCTGGAATCTGATTCCTGACGATTTTACAAAAGATGCAATCCAGCATATTTTCTCCTTGAAGCACGCTTACTTCTGCTGTCGGCCAGCTTTTTAGTTCCGGCATAACCTGAAGGTTAGCCTACGCTGAAAATCTAGGCGCCATCCTGTCGCCCAGCTTTTTCCACCAGACCCGACAAGCCTTCGCGCCGGGCCAGTTCGGCCAGTACGTCATCAGGATGCAGGCCCTGCTGCGCAAGCAGAACCATGCTATGAAACCACAGGTCAGCCATTTCATACACCACTTGAGACTTGTCGCCACCCTTGGCCGCAATCACGGTTTCCGTTGCTTCCTCGCCGATTTTCTTCAGTATGGCATCCAGCCCCTTGGCGTAAAGCTTCGCCACATAGGAGCTATCCGGGTCGGCAAGTTTGCGGCTTTCCAGCGTTTCCGCAAGGCGGCTCAGAATCTCGCTCATTTCTCTCCCCCATCCTGAACAACAGCCTGGGCCGCCCGGTAAATTTCAGCCGGGTCTTTCAGCACCGGCTCCACAGATATCCACTCCCGCCCTTCCAGTTTCTGGAAAAAGCAGTTATGGCGCCCGGTGTGGCAGGCGATGCCGCCGACCTGTTCAATTTTGAGCAGGATCACATCTTCGTCACAGTCGAGGCGAATCTCATGCACTTTCTGCACATGGCCGGACTCTTCTCCCTTGTGCCACAGCTTCTTGCGCGAGCGCGACCAGTACACTGCCTCGCCGCTTTCCACCGTGCGCTTCAGGGCATCGCGATTCATCCATGCCACCATCAGCACCGCACCGCTGTCCTTGTCCTGCGCGATGGCCGGCACCAGACCATCGTGGGTCCAGTTGACTTTATTGAGCCAGGCATCCGACATGTTCTACAGCCTCACTTCAATCTGGTTTTTTGCCATATATTCCTTGGCCTGGCGTACCGTAAATTCACCGTAATGAAAAATACTTGCCGCCAGCACCGCATCCGCATGGCCTTTTTTTACGCCATCCACCAGATGATCGAGGTTGCCCACACCGCCGCTGGCGATCACCGGAACGCTCACGGCATCGGAAACAGCGCGCGTCAGATCAAGGTTGAAGCCGATCTTGGTGCCATCCCGGTCCATGCTGGTCAACAGGATTTCGCCCGCGCCCAGCGACTCCATGTTCTTTGCCCACGCCACGGCATCCAGGCCGGTATCCTTGCGTCCGCCATGGGTGAATACATGCCAGAGCAAAGGCTCGCCTTCCGCCGACACCTGTTTGGCATCGATCGCCACCACGATGCACTGCGAGCCAAAGCGTGACGAAGCATCCGCCACCAGTTGCGGATTGGTCACCGCAGCGGTATTGATGCCAACCTTGTCCGCCCCGGCATTGAGCAGGCGCCGCACATCGTCCACGCTGCGCACGCCACCGCCCACGGTCAGGGGGATAAATACCTGGTTAGCCACTTCCTCGATGATATGCAGAATGATGTCGCGCTCGTCGGAGCTGGCGGTGATGTCGAGAAAGGTCAATTCGTCCGCGCCCTGCTCGTCATAACGCCGGGCGATCTCGATCGGGTCGCCGGCATCGCGCAGGCCGACGAAATTCACTCCCTTCACCACACGACCGGCGGTAACATCCAGGCAGGGAATGATGCGTTTGGCTAATCCCATTTTTTTAGTGAGGAGTGAGGGGTGAGGAGCGAGGGAAATCCCGCTTACTCCTCACCCCTCACTCCTGTCTCCTCACTCAGTTCATCCGCCAACTTCTGAGCGGCGGCAAAGTCCAGCGTGCCCTCGTAGATGGCACGCCCGGTAATGGCACCCATGATGCCTTCGCTCTCCACGGCACACAGCCGTTTCACGTCTTCAATATCCGTCAGGCCGCCACTGGCGATCACCGGGATGGTCAGGGCGCGCGCCAGGTTCACGGTCGCCTCGATATTCACGCCGGAGAGCATGCCATCGCGACCGATGTCGGTATAGACAATGGCCTCCACGCCATACCCCTCAAATTTCCGGGCCAAGTCGACCACGTCATGACCGGTGAGTTTTGACCATCCATCCACTGCCACCTTGCCATCCCTGGCATCGAGGCCGACGATGATCTGGCCTGGAAAAGCATCGCAGGCTTCATGCAGGAAACCGGGGTTTTTCACTGCCGCGGTACCGATGATGACGTAGCTGATGCCGTTGTCGAGATAGCGCTCGATCGTCGGCAGATCGCGAATCCCGCCACCCAGTTGCACCGGGATTTCCGTCCCCACTTCCTTGACAATGGCACGAATGGCTTCGCCGTTCACCGGCTTGCCGGCAAAGGCGCCATTCAGATCCACCAGGTGCAGGCGGCGGCCCCCCTGTTCGACCCAATGCCGCGCCATTTGGGCGGGATTCTCGGAGAAAATCGTGGCTGAATCCATCTCGCCCTGTTTGAGGCGGACGCAATGGCCATCTTTCAAATCAATCGCTGGAATCACTAACATGGTCTAGGCACTGTAACAGAAGGGTTAAAAAAATCGGGCGGAAATAATTTACAGGCAGGCGTCAGCGCCACAGGCGCCAACTTGCACCCGCCCGTCCCACATCACAAAATTGGCCAGCAGGGTCAAGCCTGTCGCCTGGCTCTTTTCAGGGTGGAATTGCACGGCAAAAATATTATCCCGCGCCACCGCCGCGGTAAATGCAAATGGATACAGCGTGAATCCAGCCACCAGATCCGGGTCGCCGACCTCGACATAATAACTGTGCACGAAATAGAAACGCGCCGCATCGGGGATTCCCGACCACATCGGATGCCCTGCTGACTGGTGCACCTCGTTCCAGCCGATGTGCGGCACCTTGAGCTTCTGGCCCTTGTCATCCACCATGGCTTCGGCGGGGAAGCGCAGCACGCGACCAGGAAGAATAGCCAGCCCGGCCGAATTGCCTTCTTCGGAGGATTCGAACAGGGCCTGCATGCCCAAGCAGATTCCCAGGAAAGGCTTGCTCTGTGCGGCTTCCACAACTGCCTGGCGCAGGCCGCGACTTTCCAGTTCATGCATGCAATCCGGCATCGCCCCGACACCGGGAAACACGACTCGGCCAGCCTTGGCGATTACGTCCGGATCACTGCTCACGACAATATCCAGTTGCGGCGCAACATGCTCCAGCGCTTTCGCCACCGAGCGCAGATTGCCCATGCCGTAATCAATGACTGCGATATCAGCCATGCTTACAGGCTTCCCTTGGTGGAAGGCATCACGCCCGCCATGCGTTCATCCGCCTCGACCGCCATGCGCAAGGCACGGCCAAAGGCCTTGAATACCGTTTCCGCCTGGTGATGCGCGTTGACACCGCGCAGGCAATCCACGTGCAGCGTTACGCCGGCATGGTTGACGAAGCCCTGGAAGAACTCGCGCACCAGGTCGGCATCAAATTCGCCGATGCGGGCGCGGGTAAACTCCACTTCGAACACCAGTCCAGGCCGGCCGGAAAGATCCAGCACCACGCGCGACAGCGCCTCGTCCAGCGGCACATAGGCCTGTCCGTAGCGGCGCACGCCCTTCTTGTCGCCAATTGCCTGGGCAAAAGCCTGGCCGAAGGTGATGCCGATATCTTCCACGGTGTGGTGCGCGTCAATATGCAGGTCGCCCTTGGCCGACACATCCAGATCCATCAGCCCGTGGCGGGCGATCTGGTCCAGCATGTGGTCGAGAAACGGCACGCCGCTGGCAAGACGAGCCTGACCGCTGCCATCCAGATTGAGGGTGACGCTGACCTGGGTTTCCAGGGTATTGCGGGTAATTTGGGCTGTGCGCATAAAAGCAAATCACTTAAAGGGTGTTCATTCTAACCCAGCACATCTAACGGGCAAAGCGTTTGGCTTTCAATGCTGCCTCATCAATCCGGAATACGGTAAATTCCTTTACGACGAATTTCCTTGTACATCTCATCAGACGCCAGGTCAGCCCCATTGGGCCACGTGATCGCCCCGCAATCAAGGTAGGCTTTGCCAAAGAATGCGGGCGCGCGCAGTTCCTCGAATACACCCGCATCCGGCCCATTGACCAGCGCGGAAACATCATCGATACCGGTCAATCCGTCGTTGAACGTGACCGCCAGTTGCCACTCAGGAAGCACGCCAAGCGCTCGCAGCCGCCATGGCGCGGCGGGAATTACTCCTGCGGCTTGATAGGTTTCGGTAATTGTTTCGCTCGACATAAGTGCCAGTCCTCCATCAATTCGGCTCTATGCTCGTTGGCCCACTCCAGCACCATGACCAGCGCCCGGCGCGGAAGTTTCTATGCGGTGCGCCGCTTTGCCCCACGCCCGACTGAACGGCCGGTTAAGCGGGCAGTCTGCTCAGTGAGCACAAGCAGACCCAACAGCGCCTCATTGACAGCCTCGGCTGTCGGAAACGCCTTGGCAACCTTGTCATCGAGCAATACGAGGTTGGTGCCCTTGGCATACTGTTTCAAGTACTTGCCGCGGACGCCTTTGCCCAAATCCTCGCGCCGATATTCGGCGCGCATTTCGTCCTTGCTATCCGTGTTCATAAATTCCTCGCTCATGTTTTGTTGCTTTTCGGGCACTGATAATCCTGACGGCACGCTTGCGTTTTGTATGAACCACCACCAGAAGCTGCCCTTTGTGTGAGACTCCGAAAGTCAGCATGCGTTCTTCCGCAGCGGAATGGTCAGGGTCTTCGAATGTGTAGGCCAGCGGATCGCCAAAAACCGTGGCTGCCTCTTCGAAAGACACGCCGTGTTTCAACTTGTTTGATTCCGATTTTGCGGCGTCCCACTCGAATTTCAGCATTGCAAATCCCTGGCGTTATTACGCACTTCAATAGACTTCTCGGCAGTATCAGGGCGAGCCACAAGTGTAGCCAGATGTGCAAGCATGAAGGCGGCCCTGACACGACCGGATAATTGAGAGACGAAGATGCCGCGCGCAATTTGCGTTGAGAGAGCTGATTCAAGGTCTTTGATTTTCTGGGCTTTATCTACTTCCTGATGGTACTCAACACCATTTAACCAGTCCCTCAGTGTCTTGTCGTGAAATAGAGGAACGCCATTCACTGATACCTGAAAATACGGTTGATAGTCTCCGTGCTCATACGTTGATCGGATGTGCTTGAGATGTTGAGCTAGAGCAGTACCTTTTGCTTTTTTTCCAAATATTGCTGCGGTAAGTTCAAATGACGCAGGTTCTCTTGATAAAAATACCGGGCGCGCCAAATGAAGAAGTTCACAGACATCGCCATAGGAAAAGGAAGACACCTCAAACGTAATGCCCGTCTCAGCGGAGCAGTTGATGTTTTTGACCCGAGGGAATTCCCCTGTGAAAATTCGCGCCTCTTTCAAACGATCACAGTTCGCAAGGTAGTGCTCAAGAAGTTGAAGATCTTCGTCGTCAAACTGCAACGCCAATTCCTCGCTACTGGTGCCGTCTTCTGATGTTGTCTTTAGCTTAATAGTACGCATGTTCTTTCAAGGCTAACGCAAAGCTAGCCAACACAATAAAATTGGTGCGGAGGGAAGGAATCGAACCTTCCGCGTTCACTCTTAGCAGGCAACACGGTCTATACAAGTTTTTCTCTCATTTGGGTTGGAATTTCCACCAGGCTCCGCAGGAACGCTATTCCGCACCAAAGACATGCCACAAAACTAAAAATAAAGGCGTTTAAGTTTTTCATGGCTACCCCCATAACGGTTAATGCTGCACCAACAACGGAGATGGAAATTGCCAACCCAAACGAGATTGCAACTTGTACTTCAATATGCACCTGTACTTCTAAGCCAGTTCGTCGGCAACAACTTTATGTACCGCTATCGTTAAAACTGAAGGCCGCACTACTTTTGGCGCGTCTCGAAAGAATGCAAAGTAGGCTCGACCCTGGCCCCTTCGGTTTTGATTCCAGGTTTAATCTATATGCGGGTGGATTCCAAAATATGCTTCTCTTCAAAAGCCAAAAGGTCATTTTCTTTCGCACCCATGTATTCGTCACCATCATCCGCGACCCCACAAAAAGAAGAAATTCTGCCAACAATCTTCCCTGCGTCAATTGATTCAACTACCACCCGAATTGTTACGTTCTCTTTGGTTTCTAAATCGATTCTATCTCCGATCCGAGTTGGTTTCTTGTCGAGTCGTGCATCTTGTCCAGCAAATTGAGTGGGGGATATATCAACACCAGCGTTCCGTTCAACTAAATTTTCGAGTGTACGTACATTCATCATTTTATCCTCGGTTGGTTACCGTTTCGGTGTGGAACGTATTGCGGGAAAAACTTAAATTGAAAATCCAATCGGATCATACAACTGAGAAATCCGGCAAAATTGCTGTCCATCCTTCCAGTTGATTTTCCCTCTTTCCATCTTAATGCTGCCCAATGCCAGTCTCACTAAAGCATGGGAGCGATATTTCAAATCCTTGGTGGCAGGAGAAACAAGTACCTCATCAATGAAATCGAACTTATCTTCGATCATGGCTCCAACATGTGCATCAATTATTTTTTCATCCGGCGTAAAAATAAAGCGGTATTCAGATTCCGTTCTAAACGGAATATGCTTATGAAATAACCCCGCAAGATATGGTGACCTGAATGTTTTCCCCCAGTCGCTACCGAACGCATCGTAATGAACTCTTCCGCCAAATAATTTCCCATTCGGCAAACCGCCTAAAAACAGCGCCTTCAATTTATCCTGCGTTGTTCTTATCCTGACACCGCCCGATGGGCAATAAGCCCGCCACATCGCGTCTGAACCAAATTCGGCAATTTCCTTATTGGCAATGATTCGCTCTTCGTCAGTGCTATATAGGCGAGGGTCATCGTCCTGCAATGACCAGCAACTCCCAAAATATTCATCCAGTGATTTGTCGGAGAATTCATGATCTGGATACTGAACCTTTTTAAATTCTTGGCGCATTCCTTCGCGAGCATCGTCCCATTTTGTTACCTGTCTAAGCCAGATTTTTTTCAAGCCAAGCAACGAAAGAAAGGCATCTGTCGATAGATAGCGATAGAGTTTGGCGTCTCTGTCCGGCTCTGTTTCACCAGCCCCTATAAAACTTTCGTAAGCTACGTTATTCATAATTGCCTCATTTAACTCGCCAAACCCAACCGGGCAATGCATCCAGACGTGCTTTTCGCTCCGGTGACAAGCTGTCTTTTGTTTTTCGTTGGATGCTTACCCAGCTACCAACTCGATAGCCATCTGCCGTTTTGTATAGTGCAGGAGGCAAACAATGCCCCTCTCGGTCTGCGAAATCCTTAAGATAACGGAACCCTTCTTCCCACTTATCAAAAAAAGGATCCCAACCCCAACCGGGCAATGCTTCCAGCCGTGCTTTTCGCTCCGGTGACATGCTGTCTTTTGCTGTTCGTTGGTTACTTACCCAGCTACCGAGTCGATATCCATCTGCCGTTTTGTAAATGATAGGAACCTTGGCACGCCCCTCTCGATCTGCGAATTCCTTCAGATGGCGAAATCCTTCTTCCCATTTTTCTGAGAAACGATCCCAACTCCAACCGGACACCGCTTCCAGCCTTGCTTTTCGCTCAGGCGACATGATGTCTTTTGTTGTTCGTTGAGTATTTACCCAAGCACCAACTCGATATCCATCTTCTGATATGTAATTTAGGGGAATTTTGGCATGGCCATCACGTTCCATGAACTCCTTGAGATATCGAAATCCTTCTTCCCACCTATCCGAGAAAAGATCCCAACTCCATCCAGGTAACGTTTCCAGCCGGGCTTTGCGCTCCAGAGACAGGCTGCTTTTTGTTGCCCGTTGAGCATTTACCCAACTACCGACCTGATACCCATCTGATGTTTTGTAAGCGGCAGGAGCCTTTGCATGCCCTTCACGTTCCACGAACGCCTCCAACAACCCAAACCAGTAATTCCAGGATTCAGTGACCCGCTCAACCAAATAGGTGCGCAGTGCGCTGCCAAAATTCGCATCTACCGTCGCAGGCAGGACAATAAAAATTTTGTGCATGCTCTCGGCGCTGACGCTTTTCCCTGCCTGCCGCCCAAGCTCAGTTCTGATCTGATCCAGTTCGCAAGCCAGCACATCGTCGTGCGCTTTTAGCGCATTCAGCACATCCCAGATAGGTTTGAAGTGGCTGGCTTCTATCGTGTCTTCGGCATTTCCCCCCGCTGCAATAAACACCGGCAGGACGATGGTGCCAGCCTTCTTGTCCGGGCTCAGGCGAATGGCGCGCCCCACCGCCTGGATGATGTCCACCTGGCTGCTGCGCGGATCGATAAACGCCACGCCATCGAGGGAGGGCACGTCCACGCCTTCGGACAAACAGCGCGCGTTGCTCAGCACCCCGCGCTCGTCTGCGCTCAGCGCCTTGAGCTGGTCGAGCTTCACCTTGCGCTTGTTGGCGGGCATGTCGCCGGAGACGAAGTCGGTGCGCAGGGTTCCGCTGGGGCGGTGTTCGTCGCTGATCCAGGTCATGACGTTTTGCATGTCGGTGGTGAAGCGCTCGGCACGTTTGACGCGACTGTGGAAGCTGATGATGCGCTTGAGGTCGTAGTCCTTGATGGCCTTGAGCAGGCCGATCTGGGCGGCGAGCGATTCGGTGTCGGTTTCCATGCCCGTGCCGGTGGTGACCAGTTCGCGGTTGGCGATCCACTGCGCGATGGTGGGGTCATCCACGCCGATGATGACGACGCGGTAATCGGTGAGCAGTTTGCGTTCGATGGCTTTGCCGAATGGCAGGGCGTACAGCACTTCGCCAAACAGGGCGGCGTTGTCCATGCCGACCACTTCGACACCGCGATCTTCGGCGGCTTTTTTGACGTTGCTGGAATAGGTGCGCGGGGTGGCTGTGGCAAATAACCTTTTGGCACTGCGTATCTGTGCGTTGTCGAGGGCGGCGGTGAAATCGCTGCCGACCTTGCCCGCGCAACGGTGGGCTTCGTCGGCCACGGTCAAGTCAAAGGCGGGGATGGCTGGGTCGGACTGGGCGGCGGCGATGACGGAGGAGGATTGGTAGGTGGAGAAAACCACGCGATTGCCTGCGCCAGCGAGAAAAATCCTGACTTCATCGGCATCCGAGGTGACGGGGAAGGCGAGGTCGGCCACGCTGTGGATGGCTTCGTCGTTGCCCTTGCTGCCGACGGTTTGATCCGAGCAGACGCACAGCACTTCAAACGGGGTGGCGGCGGCGAATGTCCATTCGCGCAGCAGTTGGGAGAGCAGGCCCAATGAGGGAACCAGTACCAGGGTGCGCTGTGCGGCAAGCCGCTCCTTGATCCATAGCGTGACGTAAGTCTTGCCCGTGCCGCAGGCCATGATGAGCTGGCCACGGTCGGCGGTTTGCAGCCCTTGGGTTACGGCGGCGATGGCTTCGAGCTGATGGTCGTGCTGGCCGTCGTTCGGCGTGGGCCGGGGTTTGCGCTTGCCTTGCGAGAGTGCGGCGAGATTGGCGGGATAGTCCAGCACCGAGCGCTCGAAATCGGACAGCAGGAAACGAACAACGGGTTTTTCCTGCGCTTCGCAGACCTGCCTGGCGTTGCCGCCGATGCGGTCGGTGGTGGCAATCAGCAGGCGGTGTTTGATGCCTGGCCGGTTGGATTCGCTGAGGAATTTATCGACATCGTGTTTGGTGATGTCGTAGTCGGGCGAGTAGCACTTGGCTTGCACCGCCCAGTGCTCGCCGTTCCTGTGCTGGAACACGAGGTCAATGCCGCAATCCGCACCCCAGCGTCCCGGCCATTCTTCCCACAGCCATATTTGGTCAACCTGGGTGGCCCATTCAGGATCGGCCTTGAGGAACCATTTGACGAAGTGCTCGAACTGCTTGCCCCGCTTGGCGGGGTCGGCATCGAGGCTGTGGTAAAAATCGGAAAATTGGCCGGTCATTTCATACTCAAGTATTCCGTAAAAGACGCATTCATTATCGCGCCCCGATAGCTCGCTACGTGAGCCTCAAACAGGCGCGGCCAGAATTTCCTTGAGTGCGGAAATCAGCGCGTCGCATTGCTCGTCTGTTCCGACCGTGATGCGCATGAATGGCGCGATGCGTGCTGGATTCTTGAAGTGCCGCACGATGATGCTGCGCTCGCGCAAGCTGGCCGTGAGTTCTGCGCCGCCATGCGCAGGATGGCGCGCGAAAATGAAATTGGCCGCCGAAGGCAGCACCTCGAAGCCCAGGGCCTCGAGCTCGCCCACCAGGCGGCTGCGCGAGGCCATCACCTTGCGGCGGGTCTCGTCGAAATAGGCACGGTCCTCCATCGCGGCGGCGGCACCGGCGATGGCGAAGCGGTCCAGCGGATAGGAATTGAAGCTGTCCTTCACCCGGTTGAGCGCATCGATCAGGCCGGCATGGCCGATGGCGTAGCCCACGCGCAGTCCGGCCAGTGAGCGGGATTTGGACAGGGTGTGGACCACCAGCAGCTGGGGGAAACGGTCCACCAGGGCAACCGCCGATTCGCCGCCGAAATCGATATAGGCCTCGTCGACCACCACCACCGAGTCAGCATTCGCTTCCAGCAGGCGTTCGATTTCCGCCAGCGGCAACGGGCATCCCGTGGGCGCATTCGGGTTGGGAAAAATGATGCCGCCGTTGGGCTGCATGTAGTCGTCGACGCGAATCCCGAAGCTTTCCGTCAGCGGCACGGTCCGGTAATCCACGCCATAGAGGCCGCAATACACCGGATAGAAGCTGTAGGTAATGTCGGGGAACAGCAGCGGCGCATCGTGCTGGAGCAGGGCCTGGAAAGTGTGCGCCAGCACTTCGTCCGAGCCGTTGCCGACGAACACCTGCGCTGGCTGCACGCCATGACAGGCCGCAATGGCTTCCTTGAGCCGGTCGGCATTGGGGTCGGGATAGAGCCGCAGGCTGTTGCCCACTTCCGCACGCATCGCCTCCAGCGCCTTGGGGCTGGGGCCGTAAGGATTTTCGTTGGTGTTGAGCTTGACCAGGTTCGCCAGCTTGGGCTGCTCGCCCGGCACGTAGGGGGTCAGGCCGTGAACGACGGCGCTCCAGAAGCGGCTCATGAGCCTATTTGCTTCCCATGCGGTATTCGGCGGAGCGAGCATGGGCCTGCAGGCCCTCGCCATAGGCCAGCTCGGAGGCAATCTTGCCCATGGTCTTCGCCCCGGCCGGGGATACCATGATCAGGCTGGAGCGTTTCTGGAAATCGTACACACCCAGCGGCGAGGAAAAACGCGCGGTGCGCGAGGTCGGCAGCACGTGGTTGGGCCCGGCGCAGTAATCGCCCAGCGACTCGCAGGTCTGGCGGCCCATGAAAATCGCGCCGGCGTGGCGGATTTTGGCGGTGAGCGCGACCGGGTCTTCCACCGACAATTCGAGGTGCTCGGGAGAAATGTAGTTGGCGATTTCCGCGGCTTCGTCCAGATCCCTGACCGCGATCAGCGCGCCGCGATTTTCCAGCGCGGTGCGGATGATTTCCTGGCGCGGCATTTCGGGCAGGAGCTTGTTGATGCTGGCGGCAACAGCATCAACAAAGGCCGCATCCGGCGCCAGCAGGATGGATTGCGCCAGTTCGTCGTGCTCGGCCTGGGAAAAAAGGTCCATGGCGATCCAGTCGGGGTTGGTCTGGCCGTCGCAGATGATGAGAATCTCGGAAGGCCCGGCCACCATGTCGATGCCCACCACGCCGAATACCCGGCGCTTGGCCGCCGCCACATAGGCGTTGCCGGGGCCGACAATCTTGTCGACCTGCGGCACGGTCTGGGTACCATAGGCCAGCGCGCCCACCGCCTGCGCCCCGCCGATGGTGAACACGCGGTCCACGCCGCAAACATGCGCCGCGGCCAGCACCAGCTCGTTGACCACGCCGCCCGGCGTCGGCACCACCATGATCAGTTCCCTGACCCCGGCCACCTTGGCGGGGATGGCGTTCATCAGCACCGAGGAGGGATAGGCTGCCTTGCCGCCGGGCACGTACAGGCCGACGCGGTCCAGCGCCGTGACCTGCTGGCCCAGCATGGTGCCGTCCGGCTCGGTGTAGTTCCACGAATGCATCAGCTGCTTCTCGTGGTACACACGCACCCGCTCCGCCGCCTGCTGCAGGGCTTCGCGCTGTTGCGGCGGCAGATCATCGAACGCCTGCTTCAGACGGCTTGCAGACATTTCCAGCTCGGCCATGGAAGCCGCTTCCAGCTTGTCGAAGCGCTGGGTATATTCGAGCACCGCGGCGTCACCGCGAGCTTTTACGTCGTGCAGAATCCCCGCCACCACCTGGTCAACGGATTCATCCTGGGCTCCCTCGAAGGCAAGCAATTCGTGCAGCCGCGCCTGAAAATCAGGCTGGGCACTGCTGAAGCGTTTGATATTCAACATGATGGGATACGTCAATGGATAAAGATTGGGATTATAAATCAGGCCTTGAGGCAAGCGGCAAAGGTATCCAGCAGCGGCTGAATCTGGGCATGCTTGAGTTTGAGCGCGGCCTGGTTGATGACCAGGCGCGAACTGATCTGCATGATTTCCTCCACCGCCACCAGCTTGTTGGCCTTGAGCGTGCCGCCGCTGCTCACCAGGTCGACGATGGCATCGGCCAGACCCACCAGGGGAGCCAGTTCCATCGAGCCATAAAGCTTGATGAGATCGACGTGCACGCCCTTTTTGGCGAAGTGTTCGCGCGCCGTTTGCAGGTATTTGGTCGCCACGCGCAGGCGCGCGCCTTGCCGGACTGCACCTTCGTAGTCGAAGCCCTCTGGCACGGCGACCATCATGCGGCATTTGGCGATCTGCAGATCCAGCGGCTGATACATGCCGGCGCCGCCATGTTCGTGCAGCACATCCTTGCCCGCGATGCCGAGATCGGCTGCACCGTATTGCACGTAGGTCGGCACGTCCGAAGCGCGCACGATGATGAGCCGCACATCGTCGCGGTTGGTGCCCAGAATCAGCTTGCGCGAGGACTCGGGATCTTCCTGCGGGACAATGCCCGCGGCCGCCAGGAGGGGCGTGGTTTCTTCAAAAATGCGGCCCTTGGAGAGGGCGATGGTAATCATGATCAATGCACTCGCTTTATTCGCGCCCCCAGCTGGGACAGCTTCTCTTCGATACATTCGTAACCGCGATCAAGGTGGTAAATGCGCTCCACCGTGGTTTCTCCCTGCGCCACCAGGCCGGCGATCACCAGGGAAGCGGAAGCGCGCAGATCGGTGGCCATCACCGTTGCACCGCTCAGCTCCGGTATGCCGCGCACCACGGCCGTATTGCCTTCCACTTCGATATCCGCGCCCAGACGGCGCAATTCCTGCACGTGCATGAAGCGGTTCTCGAAAATGGTTTCGGTCATGGTTGCCGCCCCCTGGGCCACCGTATTCAGGGTCATGAACTGGGCCTGCATGTCGGTCGGGAATGCCGGGTAAGGCGCGGTACGAATATTCACCGCCTTGATCGGCCCGGACATTTCCAGGCTCACCCAGTCCGCGCCGGATTCGATTACGGCACCAGCTTCGTGCAGTTTATCCAGCAGGGCATCAAAAATTTCAGGCCGCATATTACGCAGTTTAACCTTGCCCCTGGTTGCCGCGGCAGCGACCAGGAAGGTTCCCGCTTCGATACGGTCAGGCATGACGCTATAACTGGCGCCATGCAGACGCTCAACACCGCGGATGGTGATAATGTCCGTGCCCGCGCCCTCGATGTTTGCACCCATGGCCTTGAGACATTCGGCCAGGTCCACGACCTCCGGTTCGCGTGCGGCATTTTCCAGCACCGTAACACCCTCCGCCAGCGTTGCCGCCATCATCAGGTTCTCGGTGCCGGTGACGGTCACCAGATCCATGAAAATGCGCGCACCCTTGAGCCGCCCTGCGCTCGCGTTGATGTAACCATGTTCGATGGAGATACTCGCCCCCATCGCTTCCAGTCCCTTGATGTGCAGATCCACAGGCCGCGAACCAATGGCACAGCCGCCGGGGAGCGACACGCGCGCCCGGCCGAAGCGAGCCAGCAGCGGCCCCAGCACCAGAATCGAGGCGCGCATGGTCTTGACCAGCTCATAGGGCGCTTCCGGATTGGTAATGCTGCGCGCATCCAGCGCGACGCCCAGCTTCTCGTCCACCGAAATGCCCATGCCCATCTGGCCCAGCAGGCCAATCATGGTGGTCACATCGTGCAGATGGGGGACATTTGAAACCTGTAGCGTTCCCTCGGCCAGAAGACCGGCGCACAGAATCGGCAGGGCGGCATTCTTGGCTCCGGAAACACGGACTTCTCCGTTCAGAGGGACGCCGCCCTGAATAACGAGTTTATCCATTGATCAGGCTTGCTTGGCGTTTGCCAGCAGCGGCTGCAGCTCGCCTTTTTCGTACATTTCCTTGGCGATATCCGAGCCGCCGATCAATTCACCATTGATGTAAAGCTGCGGGAAGGTCGGCCAGTTGGCGTAATCCTTGAGGTTTTCATAAACCTCCGCATCCGCCAGCACATTGACGGAAAAAAACTCTGTGCCGCACGCCTTCAGCACCTGGGCTGCAAGGTTGGAAAAACCGCATTGCGGGAACTGCGGGGTGCCTTTCATGAACAGCACCACCGGGTGCCCGTTGACGATCTGGCCAATTCTTTCCAAAGCTGCTTTGTTCATGATATTTATTCCTGAAATTAGATTGATGTTAACCCGCTTGCTTGCGCCATTCCTCGGGGGTAAAAGTTTTCATTGCCAGGGCATGGATTTCTCCGCCCATGCGCTCTCCCAGCGCCTTGTAAACAAGCTGGTGCTGTTGCACGGTGCGCTTGCCGTTGAACTCGGCGCTGACGATCACGGCCTCGAAATGCTGACCGTCGTCTCCATCCACCCTGACGTACTCGCACGGCAAATCGTTCTGGATATATTGTTTGATCTGATCTGCTGTAACCATTTATTTTCTCAATTTGTAACCGCTCTTGAGCAAGAGCAAAGTCGCTAATGATAATGCCAAAAAGCAGGCGGCGACAATCGCAAGCGCCAACAGCGGCGAAACATCCGACACGCCAAAAAATCCGTAACGGAAACCGTCAATCAGGTAAAAGAACGGATTGGCGTGGGAAACAGCCTGCCAGAAGGGTGGCAGCGAATGAATCGAGTAGAACACCCCGGATAGAAAAGTCAGGGGGACAATGATGAAATTCTGCACCGCCGCCATCTGGTCGTAGTTTTCCGCCCACAGGGAAGAAATGATACCCGCCGCCCCCAGCGTGGCGCAGCCCAGTATGGCAAAGACCAGCACCCACAGCGGATGCGCCAGCGACAGCGGCACAAACCACCAGCCGGCCAGGCCCACTCCCAGACCCACCACCGCTCCGCGTGCCACAGAGGCCGCCACGTAAGCTGTAAAAAACTCCCAGTAGGCCAGCGGCGGCAGCAGCATGAATACAATATTGCCGGTCATCTTGGACTGGATCAGGCTGGACGAGCTGTTGGAAAAAGCATTTTGCAGCATCGCCATCATCACCAGACCGGGAATGAGAAACGCAGTGTAGTTGACTTCCGGATAAACCTGGACATGCGCCTCCAGCACATGGGAAAAAATCAGCAGATAAAGCAGGGTCGTCACCACGGGGGAAAGGATGGTCTGCAGGCTGACTTTCCAGAAACGCAGCAATTCCTTGTAAAACAGGGTCCACAATCCCGTCATGATTTCACCATTTCGAGGAAGACATCTTCCAGGTCCGGCTTGACCACTTCGAGATCTTCCAGCGCAACGCCCGACTCGCGCAAGGCCGCCAGCACGCCCTCCAGTTCGGCATGACGCCGCAGGGAGAGCTTGAATATTTCCCCATCCCGCCCGCACGACAGCGCCTGCAATGAATCTGGCAAGCATGCGGGCGCGAGCTTGAGACGCAACTGAATAGCTTTGTGACGGCTCAGCAGATTGACGGTGGTATCCAGCGCCACGACCTGCCCCTGCTTCAGCATGGCCACGCGATTGCACAAAACCTCTGCTTCTTCGAGATAATGCGTGGTGAGAACAATGGTATGACCCTGCTGGTTCAAACGCTGGATGAATGCCCACAGGCTCTGGCGCAATTCCACATCCACCCCTGCGGTCGGCTCGTCGAGCACGATGACCGGCGGCTTGTGCACCAGCGCCTGCGCCACCAGTACGCGTCGCTTCATGCCGCCGGAAAGGTGGCGCACATAGGCATCCGCCTTCTCGGTCAGCGCCAGGCGCTCCAGCAATTCATCAATCCAGGCATTATTGTTGCGAATACCGAAATAACCAGACTGGAAGCGTAGCATTTCACGCACGGTGAAAAATGCGTCGTACACCAGCTCCTGCGGCACGACACCAATGGAACGCCGCGCCTGGCGATAGTCGGCCCTCACATCATGGCCCAGCACGGCCAGCCTGCCGCTATCGGCCAGGGCCAAACCGGCGAGGATATTGATCAGGGTGGATTTGCCCGCGCCATTGGGGCCGAGCAGGGCAAAAAACTCGCCCTGCTGAACGGTCAGGTCGATCCCGCACAATGCCTGCACGTTACCGAAGCGCTTGTGAACCTGCTGGATTTCAATTGCGGGGGGAGTCACGAGATTCGGGGCGGAAGCTGCGCCAGTCAAGCGGCGGGCAGCAATTCCTTGACGTCATACACTTTCAACAAGGATTGCAGATTTTCCGAAAGATTATGCAACTGCAGCTGACGGCCGCGTTGCGCAGCCTGGCGCGCCCATTCCAGCAACAGGCTGACCGCAGCCGAATCCACGTCCTCCACCCCGGCGAGATTCAATTCCCAGATGCCGTCTTCGGCAAACAGCGCCTTGCTCTCGCGCAACCATGCACTGACAGTGGCAATGGTCAGCGGGCCACTGAAGTCGAAACGGTTGCCATTGCGTACTATCATTTTTTTCCGGTCGTCACAGCCGTGCCGCTGCTTTTGGCTTCCCTGCGGTTCTTGTCCGCCAGTACCTTGATCAAACCATCAATCCCCCGGCTCTGAATCTCGGCACTGAAAGAAGAACGATAATTGGTCACCAGACTTACGCCATCAACTGACACGTCGTACACCTTCCAGCCATCAGCGCCTTTTTCCAGGCTGTAATCGATTGGAATAGGCAGCCCGCCTGGCTGATTCACAATGGTTTTTACCGTAACGTCGGTATCGCCGGGAGCCAGTTTTGCCGGCCGGTAATCAATCGTCTGGTCCTTATAGGAAGTCAGGGAACCTGAATAAGTGCGAACCAGCAGGGTACGGAACTCCTGTATCAGGGCTTGCTTCTGCGCGGGTGAAGCCTTGGGCCAGTGACGGCCGACCGCAAGCTGTGCCATGCGCGCAAAAGCGAAATGGGGCAACACCTTGGCTTGCACCAGTTCCAGGACTTTTTGTGAATTTCCAGACTGAATATCCTTGTCCTGCTTGATGATGGTCAGCACTTCCTGGGCGGTATTTTTCACCAGAGCATCCGGCGCCATCTCCGCTGCGCCGGCAATGGAACCCGCCATCAGTGCACATGCCATCAATAGAGTACGTATCCTGCGTATCATTTGTAATCTCCCGTTACCTTGGCCAAGCGGGCCACATGCATGTTGTATTCATTGACCGCAAGCAGATACTCGACCTGTGTCGTGGCATAGGCCTTTAACGCCTCACTGACGCGACCCGGTTTCTCCAGACCCGCATTGAAATCGGCGTAGGAGGCCACCATCCAGCGCCGTGCTGCTGCCGCGCCCGTAGCCAGCTCCCGCTGGGCAACGTGGTATGCCTGCATCTGGGTATAGGCTTCCGCCACTTCAAAAGGAATCCCGGCCAAGGCAAAACGATTCTTCGCCAGCAGGGCATCCAGCTCAGCCTGCGCCTGTGCCACGCGCGCGGGCACCACGTCAAATGCCATATCCCATTTCACGCCCACCACCGGCGTCACCCCGGCATGGTTAAAGGCATCGTAAATGTATGGATTTTCCAGTTTGTCACGTCGCGAGGCATAAGAGAAACTACCCACCACACCGGCGTAAATATTGGGGTACATTTCGGCTTTTTTCGCATCCACCAGCGCGCGGCGGGCGTTCAGGCCAGCTTCCAGCTGAGCCATTTCAGGGCGGCCAGTGATGGCCTTGCCCTGAAAATCCGCCAGCGACGTAGCAGGCAGGGCAACCGGCTTCAGCCCCTCGTCCGCGACCTCAAGATTGCCGTCCAGACCAACCCCCGTCAGGGTTTTCAGGCCATTCAGGCTGATGGTTTCCACCGCTTGAGCCTGGGAAAGATACTTGTTCAGCAAGGCGCGCTTGGCATGCATCTCATACAGATCGGACTGAGTTGCCTGCCCATTATCTTCCTTGAGCGATTTCTCGACCTGCGCCACCGCGTTATCGACCTTGGCGCGTACATCCTCCAGCATGCGCCGCGTGTCACGCGCAGTCAGGTAGCCGTAATAAGCCCGGCTCACGTCCAGCACGGTATCGCCACGCTGCAGGCGGACATCCTGGCGCTTCACGTCAATGTTGCCCTTGGCCGCGTCGGTATAACGCTCGATCTTTCCAAACGTATAAAGCGGCTTTACGATGGAAAACTGCAGCGATGTCCAGTCTGAAAGACCTTTCCAGTCATAGGCATCATTGCGCGGCGTGGTGCCGGAAGTTGCCCCGCCCTGGTAAAACCCACCCTCGACCTTGGGTGCCAGGCCAACGAAAAGATTGGCATCCAGGCGCAAACCGTTATTTCCTTGCGCCTCTTCCAGCAAGGCGCGTGCATGTTCTACCAGCTGTTCACGTTCCTGGATACGTGGATCGGCATTCAGGCTCATATCGATAGCCTGTTGCAGATTCACTACCTGAGCCTGCCCAGCCCCTGCAGAAATGAATGTCCAGGCACCCAGCGCCACTGCCAGCCATCGCTTGTTCATTTGACTTCTCCGCCATCAGCCGCCTTGTTATAGAGAAATTGCCCAATCAGGCTTTCCAGCACCACGGCCGACTGGGTGATCTTGATCTTGTCGCCATCCTTGAGTTGAGCGCTATCGCCCCCGGTTTCAAGCGCGATGTACTGCTCGCCCAGCAATCCGGAGGTCATGATGCTGGCGGAGGTGTCCTTGGAAAACGAGTATTGTTTATCCAGCTTGAACGTCGCCACCGCTTCGTGCCGCTCCCCATCAAAGTGAACTGCCGAGACCCGTCCGACCACTACACCCGCACTCTTCACCGGAGCCCGCGCCTTAAGCCCGCCAATATTACTGAAACTGGCCGTCACACTATAGCTGTCAGACATGTTTACGCCGCCCAGGTTTCCCACCTTCAGCGCCAGAACCAGAATAGCGCCCAGACCCAGCAACACGAACAAGCCAACCCACAAATCGATTGTGGTGCGCTCCATTAGCCTTCTCCCCGAAACATAAATGCAGTCAACATGAAATCCAGCGCCAGAATGGCCAGCGATGATGTCACCACGGTGCGCGTTGTCGCACCGGATACGCCCTCCGCCGTGGGCGGCGCATCATAGCCTTCAAACAGGGCAATGGCTGTCACCGCCACGCCGAATACAAAACTCTTGAAAATGCCATTGACGATGTCCTGCTGAAAATCCACCGCATTCTGCATCTGCGACCAGAACGAGCCCTCGTCCACGCCGATCAGCTTCACGCCGACCAGATAGCCGCCAAACACACCCATGGCAGAAAACATTGCCGCCAGCAGCGGCATGGAAATCACGCCAGCCCAGAAACGCGGTGCGACGACGCGGGCAATCGGATTGACCGCCATCATCTCCATGGCTGAAAGCTGCTCGGTTGCCTTCATCAGGCCGATCTCGGCGGTAATCGCCGACCCGGCACGACTGGCAAACAGCAGCGCCGCCACCACCGGCCCCAACTCACGCACCAGGGACAAGGCCACCATCACGCCCAGCGCCTCTTCCGAGCCATATCGCTGCAGGGTGTCATAACCCTGCATTCCCAGCACCATACCGACGAACAAGCCCGAAACCAGGATAATAATGAGCGACAGCACCCCGGTAGAAAACAGCTCCTTGATGACGAGATGAAACCGGCGAAAACTGGAACCCGAATGCAGCAGTATCAACACAAAAAAACGGCTGGCCACGCCCAGGCGCCACAAACTGTTGACCACTCGGTGACCAATGCCCCGAACACCCTTCACCAGGCGGCTAGGCACTTTGCCCTCCCAACCGCAAATCGGTTCCATAGGGGCTTGCCGGGTAATGGAAGGGAACCGGGCCATCTTCCTCGCCATGCACAAACTGATGCACGAAAGGCTTGTTGCTGGCGCGCATTTCCTCCGGCGTGCCATGGGCCACGATCACCCCTTCCGACACGAAATAGACATAGTCAACAATAGCCAGAGACTCATGGACATCGTGAGTCACCACAATGGATGTTGCGCCCAAGGCATCATTCAGGCGGCGAATCAGGTTGCCGATCACGCCGAGAGAAATCGGGTCCAGGCCAGCAAAGGGCTCGTCATACATGATCAGCATCGGGTCCAGCGCCACCGCCCGCGCCAGCGCCACTCGCCGCGCCATGCCGCCGGAAAGCTCGGAAGGCATAAGATCCCTTGCTCCACGCAGGCCGACGGCATGTAGCTTCATCAGCACCAGATCACTGATCACGCTTTCTGGCAAATCGGTGTGCTCGCGCATCTGGAATGCAACATTGTCGAACACAGACATGTCGGTAAACAGGGCACCAAACTGAAACAGCATGCCCATACGGCGGCGCATGTGGTAGAGGCCATCCGCATCGAGTTCGTGCACCGTCTGCCCGTCAACCAGCACCTTCCCGTGAGCAGGCCTGATCTGGCCGCCGATCAGGCGCAGCAGGGTGGTTTTGCCGCAACCGCTGCCGCCCATGATGGCCACCACTTTGCCGCGCGGCACGCTCATGCTGATCCCATTGAGAATCGGGCGCTTGCCATAGGCAAAACTGACATCGTTAAATTCGACCAGATTATCGCTGGGCATAATTGACCGGGCACATTAGCAAAGGCTGAAATTCTATACTATAGTCAAAACCCAATCCAGCGCCCAATCGTGCGCCTGCAAGCAGGATTGGCAACGAACACCTGAACTGGCACCAGTGCGCCCATGGGATTCGAACTATTTCATGAAACCGCCATGCTGCCCTGCTTCATCGGAACGGCAGGAATCTTTGTGCAATATCACCACCGGGATAATGCCCGCATTCCGGCAGAGTGTTAAAATCGACGTTTGTTACATATTCAGGGCACAGCTGTGATCGAACTCGTTATCAACGGCACGCCGCAACGTTTTTCCGCACCGCTCACCGTCACCCAATTGGCGGATCAGCTTGGGCTGGCGGGGAAGCGTGTCGCTATTGAGTGCAATGGTGAAATCGTGCCGCGCGGCCAATTCAACGAAACCACCCTGAATCACGGCGATCAACTGGAAATTGTTGTTGCCGTCGGTGGCGGATAAACCAACTACATGGAATATATGGATAATTTGATAATTGCAGGTAAAACTTACGCTTCCCGCCTGCTGGTAGGCACCGGGAAATATCAGGACTTCGACCAGACCCGCCGCGCCATTGAGGCCAGCGGTGCTGAAATTGTCACCGTAGCCATTCGTCGCACCAATATTGGCCAGAATGCAGGCGAACCAAGCCTGCTGGACGCCGTGCCGCCCTCCCGCTACACCTATCTTCCCAACACCGCCGGCTGCTACAGCGCCGACGACGCCATCCGCACCCTGCGCCTGGCGCGCGAGCTGCTCGACGGCCACGATCTGGTAAAACTTGAAGTGCTGGGTGATCCGCAAACGCTGTACCCAAACGTGGTGGAAACGCTTAAAGCCGCAGAAACCCTGGTCAAGGACGGGTTCAAGGTCATGGTTTATACCTCCGATGATCCCATCATAGCCAAACAACTGGAGGAAATCGGCTGTGTCGCGGTCATGCCGCTGGCTTCGCTGATCGGCTCCGGCATGGGGATTCTCAACCCGTGGAACCTGCAAATCATTATCGAAAATGCCAAAGTGCCGGTCATTGTTGATGCTGGCGTCGGCACCGCATCGGATGCCGCCATCGCCATGGAGCTGGGCTGTGATGGGGTGCTGATGAACACGGCGATTGCGGGGGCGAAAGATCCAATCCTCATGGCATCCGCCATGAGAAAAGCCGTTGAGGCTGGGCGCGAAGCCTTTCTGGCTGGACGCATGGCAAAAAAACTTTACTCAGCCAGTCCAAGTTCCCCCACCACCGGAATGATCGGCAAATAAGGGTTCGTTAATGACTGAAGCACAGCATCGCCCGGTACGCAGCTTCGTGCTGCGTCAGGGTCGCATGTCCAAAGGACAGACCCGCGCCCATGAAACCTTGATGCCGCGGTTTGGCGTTGCTTACAGCGATAAAAAGCTGGATCTGACGCAATTATTTGGCAGGGCGGCGCCAAAAATCCTGGAAATTGGTTTTGGGATGGGTGACAGCACTGCCAGAATCGCGCAGGACCATCCGGAAAACGATTACCTGTGTATCGAAGTTCACACTCCCGGGGTAGGCAGCCTGCTGAAATACACCGAGGAAATGGGACTCACCAATATCCGCATCATCCAGCATGACGCTGTCGAGGTGTTGCAGCACATGCTGGCTGCGGAAACGCTGGATGGGGTTCATATCTTCTTCCCCGACCCGTGGCACAAAAAACGCCACCATAAGCGGCGCCTGATCCAGGCCGTTTTTACCGCGCTGATCTGTGATCGTTTAAAACCCGGCGGGTACCTGCATGCCGCCACGGACTGGGAAGAATATGCCACGCATATTCTCGAAACTTTCCGGGGAGAGTCTCGACTGGTAAACAGCGTAAGCGATTATGCTCCACGCCCGGAATACCGCCCGCTGACAAAATTCGAGCAGCGCGGGCTAAGGCTTGGGCATGGCGTCTGGGATATTGTTTTCAGAAAAGCTTGATCAGGCTTCCTGGGGCATTTTCTCTACCAGCAACGTATGTAGCCGCCGGCTGTCAGCGCGTAACACCTGGAACTTCAGGCCATCAAAAATGGTGTGCTCGCCGCGTTTTGGCAGATGGCCAAACTTGCTGACAACCAGCCCGCCCACCGTATCATAATCTTCGTCGCTGAACTGTGTGCCCAGAATTTCGTTGAAGTTACTGATCTCTGTTACCGCCTTGACCCGGTAGCGGCCGCTGCGGTCCTGGATGATATTGTCCTCGGTTTCGTCAAAATCGAATTCATCTTCGATTTCGCCCACGATCTGCTCAAGCACATCCTCAATCGTCACCAGGCCGGACACACCGCCATACTCATCCACCACAATGGCGATGTGGTTGCGGTTCATGCGGAATTCCTTGAGCAGGATATTCAGGCGCTTGGATTCAGGAATGAATACAGCTGGGCGCAGCATGTCACGCACATCAAACGCCTCACCCGCATAGTAGCGCAGCAAATCCTTGGCCAGAAGAATGCCGATCACATCGTCCTTGTTCTCGCCAATCACGGGAAATCTTGAGTGGGCGGCTTCAATGACAAAAGGGATGAATGCTGCCGGTGAATCCGCGATATCGATCACATCCATCTGTGCTCGCGGAATCATGATGTCACGCACATGCATTTCTGAAACCTGGAGCACCCCTTCAATCATGGACAGGGCATCGGCATCAATCAGATTCTTTTCATAAGCCGCGTGCAGAATCTCCACCAATTCCTCGCGGTTATCAGGTTCGGGCGAAAGCCACGCTCCCAGGCGTTCCAGCCAGCCCGGTTTGGCAGATTCATCCATGGTCTAGCTTTACCTCTTCAATTGGCATAGGGATCAGTATAGCCGAGGCGCCTCATGATGTGCGTTTCAACTGCTTCCATCGCCTCTGCATCTGCGCCTTCCTCGTGGTCATACCCCTGCAAATGCAGCATCCCGTGAATAATCAGATGGGCATAGTGCGCCTCGGCCAATTTCCCCTGCTCTGTCGCTTCACGGCTCACCACCGGCGCGCACAACACAAGATCACCGTGGCATAAGGGGATGTGATCGTAGACGAAAGTTAGAACGTTAGTCGCGTAGTCCTTGCCCCGATAATCGAGGTTGAGCTGCCGCCCCTCGTCCTCATCGACAATCCGGATTGTCACCAACGTATCGCCTTCCAGCGTGGCGCTACTCCAAGCTCTAATCTGGCTACGGGAAGGCGAATCAGCCGATTTGACGGCATATTGCACCGACAATTTCAGTTCAGGCTTTGTTTTTCTCATAATGGGCATAGGCATTAACGATGTGCAGTACCAGGGGATGTCGAACCACGTCTTCGGACTCGAAATGTGTAAATGCAATACCCCTCACCTTGCCCAGAACGACATGGACTTCGGCTAGTCCGTTCTTTTGACCGCGCGCAAGATCCACTTGGGTCACATCGCCGGTAATCACTGCCTTGGTACCGAAGCCGATACGCGTAAGGAACATTTTAATCTGCTCCGGCGTGGTGTTCTGCGCTTCATCCAGAATAATGAAAGAGTGATTCAGTGTGCGGCCCCGCATATAAGCCAGAGGGGCAATCTCTATTGCACCGCGTTCGAACAATTTACCTACCCGGTCAAAACCAAGCAAATCATAGAGCGCATCGTAAAGCGGCCGCAAATAAGGGTCGACCTTCTGCGCCAGATCACCGGGAAGAAACCCCAATCGCTCCCCCGCCTCAACTGCAGGTCGCACCAATACAATGCGTTTCACCAGATCCCGCTCCAGCGCATCCACTGCGCTTGCCACGGCGAGATAGGTCTTACCCGTACCGGCCGGACCGATACCGAAGGTGATGTCATGTTCCTGTATCTGGCGAAGATACTGATTCTGCCTGGGCGTACGTCCGCGTAAATCGGTCTTGCGCGTCATCAGCACCGGCATGGAGCCTTCCGCGCCAGCCTCACCACCCTTGAGCAACTCGATCAGGCTCAGTTGGAGATCATCGATAGAGATAGGTTGTTCGGACTGAACATAGCAATTCTTCAAAGCTTGCAGCGCAAGCCTGGCGCGTTCGGCATTACCAGTGACCCCGAAACTTTCACCATTTCGCGAAACAACCACGTCAAAAGCAGCCTCGATCTGTTTCAGATTTTCGTCCAGCACGCCACACAGATTGCTGAGGCGAGAGTTGTCAACAGGAATAAAGGCAAAATGCTCAGTATGCGTTTTCAAGATGTTCCTGTTCCATCCAGAAATTCACCACGTAGTGAATAAGCATATGCGGCCGTAATTGTAACATCTACAAAACGCCCAATCAGGCTCGCATCCCCGAGAAAATTGACCACACGGTTATTCCCGGTGCGCCCGGATAAATCCCCGCCACCCTTTTTGGCAGAACCTTCTACTAAAATTCGTTGCCTCGAGCCGATCATGCCTTGACTTAAACCCTGAGCCTGTTGATCCAATTTGTCCTGCAATCGCTTCAAACGCTCCTGTTTCACCGCGAGAGGCGTGTTATCGAGGAGATCAGCAGCGGGTGTGCCCGGGCGGGCGCTGTAGATAAAACTGTAACTTGCATCGAAACCAATATCATCAACCAGTTTCATTGTAGCCTCGAAATCCTCCTCAGTCTCACCTGGAAAGCCCACAATAAAATCCGATGAAATTGCCACATCCGGTCGGATAGCCCGCAATTTTCGTATTTTTGACTTGTACTCAAGTATGGTATAGCCTCTTTTCATGGCTGCCAATACACGATCCGAGCCTGACTGAACAGGCAAGTGTAGCGTACTCATCAATTTGGGGATTGACGAATAGGCATCAATCAGTGGCTGTGAAAATTCGACTGGATGTGAAGTCGTGAATGACAATCGTTCGATGCCAGACATCTCTGCCAGGTAATGAAGCAAAAGCGACAGATCCGCAAACTCGCCGCCATGCATCACACCCCGGTAGGCATTTACATTCTGCCCCAAAAGCGTGATCACATTTACCCCGTGAGCTACAAGCTGTGCTGCTTCTGCAATGACATCATCAAAAGGACGCGAAACTTCTGTTCCTCGTGTAAAAGGCACGATGCAGTATGAGCAATATTTGTCACAGCCCTCCATGATCGACAAGTAAGCGCTCGGCCCCTCGACACGTGGCTCTGACAAATAATCGAATTTTTCTATTTCAGGAAAGGAAATATCGACTTGGGCTATTCCAGACAACTTCCTCGCGCGAATCAATTGCGGAAGCCGATGCAGCGTTTGAGGCCCAAATACCACGTCAACATAAGGAGCACGGGTTAGAATTGACGCCCCCTCCTGGCTGGCAACGCAACCGCCCACGCCGATAATCAGATCAGGATTGCCATTCTTCAGCGGTTTCCATCGACCCAGTTGGTGGAAAACCTTTTCCTGCGCGTTTTCCCGAATAGAACAGGTATTCAGCAGAATCACATCGGCATCCTCTGGACGGTCCGTAATGACCATATTCTCCTGAGCGATCAACACATCAGCCATCTTCGACGAGTCATACTCGTTCATCTGACAGCCGAATGACTTAATGTATATTTTCTTGGGCACAATCGCTCGCACAAACAACAAAGCCCTCACGAGGAGGGCTTTGTTTACTGCATAAGGAGCTTGGCGGTGACCTACTTTCACATGCGAGGTGCACACTATCATCGGCGCTAAGTCGTTTCACGGTCCTGTTCGGAATGGGAAGGGGTGGTTCCAACTTGCTATGGCCGCCAAGCATAACTTGTAACTGCTAGCTATCAGCATTGAGCTGTCAGCTATCAGTGTAAAACGGAAGAAGTAAGGGTATTTGATTGTACTGGCTTCGTATTGAAGCCGCTTAAGGTTATAGGATCAAGTCTCACGGGCAATTAGTATCGGTTAGCTTAACGCATTACTGCGCTTCCACACCCGACCTATCAACGTCCTGGTCTCGAACGACCCTTTAGCAGGCTCAAGGCCTGGGGAAATCTCATCTCGAGGCAAGTTTCACGCTTAGATGCTTTCAGCGTTTATCTCTTCCGCATATAGCTACCCGGCGATACCACTGGCGTGATAACCGGTACACCAGAGATGCGTCCACTCCGGTCCTCTCGTACTAGGAGCAGCCCCCCTCAAATTTCCAACGCCCACGGCAGATAGGGACCAAACTGTCTCACGACGTTTTAAACCCAGCTCACGTACCACTTTAAATGGCGAACAGCCATACCCTTGGGACCGGCTACAGCCCCAGGATGTGATGAGCCGACATCGAGGTGCCAAACTCCGCCGTCGATATGAACTCTTGGGCGGAATCAGCCTGTTATCCCCGGCGTACCTTTTATCCGTTGAGCGATGGCCCTTCCATACAGAAC